>JAJSAA010000011.1 GCA_024274995.1 Deltaproteobacteria bacterium | reverse complement strand
TCACCGGTCAGAAGAGACAACTCCTGCTCTATTTCCGGGGTATGCCTGTGCTCCGCCACCTTATAGGCCCGGAAACCATCGGCTACCTCACAATACAGGGTGCCGACCTGCGCTCCGCGGCCCGCCCCGGCGGCCCCTGATTTAGAGTCAATAATCAGATTATCACTCCGCACCAGGCCATTCTTAAGCAATGGCGCCAGGCCAAGAATAATACTGGTGGGATAACAGCCGGGGTTGGCCACCAGCCGGGCTCCGCTAATGGACTCCCGATACAGTTCCGGCAGGCCATATACCGCCTCGGGCAGTAACTCCCTGGCGCTGTGGGCCTGGTACCACTGCTCATACACCCCAGAATCGTGAATCCTGAAATCGGCGCTCAGATCAACAACCTTCTTGCCGGCCGTTAGCAGTTCGGGGACGATGGCCATGGCCGTCTGATGCGGCACAGCGGTAAAAAAAACATCAGCCCGCCCGGCCAGCTCCCGGCCGGATATATTTTCACAGATAATATCGGTCAGTCCCCGCAGATTGGGGAATACCGCCGCCAGCTTTTGACCGGCATACTGCCTTGAGGTGGCCACCGTCAGCTCAAGACCTGGATGACGGCATATCAACCTCGTCAATTCCACCCCTGTATAACCGGATGCCCCAACAATCCCTACTTTTAACATAACATGCCCCGCAACAAGCTCGAGTTCAAATAAAAAAAGGAAGAACCCATAAGGCTCTTCCTTGAAAAACGCAAAGCTGGAAGCTGATCTTAACGCTTGGAAAACTGGAAGCTGGCCCGGGCTCCCTTCTTGCCATATTTTTTCCGTTCCTTAACCCGGGCATCCCTGGTGAGGAATCCGGCCTTCTTCAGGCTCATCCGATTTTCGGGGTCAACCTCAAGCAAAGCCTTGGAAATACCATGACGCAGGGCATCAGCCTGAGCCGATTTACCACCGCCCTTGAGGGTAGCAATAACATCAAATTTTTCGACGTTATCGGTGAGGGCCATGGGGGTGTTGACCTTCTGACGGCTGTCAACGATATTACCGAAATAATCTTCCAGAGCCATCTTATTTACCGACACCTGGCCAGAACCGGGAGCCAACCATACACGAGCAATAGCATTTTTTCTTTTGCCCGTTGCGTAAAATTTCTTTGTTGCAGCCATCTATTATCTCCAGATAATATGTAACTGCTCAGATGTACTCCATCTTTGTCCGTTTCGCCCTCCTCATGTACAAGGAAGCATCGGAGTCTTCGCTCCGCTTACCTGACTCGGAGGCCAAAACGAATGAACCTGGAACACATCTGAACAGTTACAGTTACGAGTTGAGGGTAACTTACAACCCTCGCTGAATAGTTCAGGATAATATTAATATATTAATATTATAAACTTTTTACAGATCGAGTTCAGCCGGCTGTTGAGCCTCATGAGGATGCTGATCCCCGGCATAGACCTTGAATTTTTTTAATTGAGTACGGCCCAGGGAATTCTTGGGCAACATTCCCTTAACCGCCGCCATCAGCACTTCAGTGGGCTTTTTCTCCAGCATCTCACCAGCGCTGGTTTCCCTGAGGCCGCCCATATAGCCGCTATGCCGATAATATATCTTATCTTTAAGTTTATTACCGGTCAACTTGATTTTCTCAGCATTAATCACCACAACATAATCACCGTTATCCATGAAGGTGGAGTAAGTCGGTTTATGCTTGCCGCGCAATCTGGTGGCAATCTCCGAGGCCAAACGCCCCAGCACCTTCCCCTCGGCGTTGACAATATACCATTTTCTCTCAATCTCTTTAACCGGCGTTAAATATGTCTTCATTGTACGAACCTCTGTTAACTGTCACATTCTTCCAACTTTACGGATTTAAGAGTCTGGTAAAGTGAGAAATAATATATAAAAAAAAAAGCCCAAACGTATTCGAACCTTTTTAAAAAATTCTGGAGCGGGAAACGAGATTTGAACTCGCGACTTCAACCTTGGCAAGGTTGCACTCTACCACTGAGTTATTCCCGCCTAATCTATTCAGACAACTCCTGCACGAAAACGAAAGGATATATACCCTATTTCCAGAGCTCTTGTCAACTCAAAAAGATGTTTCCCGCTCAGAAATATAATTTTGAGTTGATATCCTTCTATCATCGGCTATATCGCATAATATTGCCTGATCGCTTAGATAGTTGTTATAAATTATCGTTGTTTATGATAAAATAGCGGTTAATCATAATGTTTTCAAGCTGCTGAACTATTAAATTTTAAAAGCCATATCCAGCCAGAGGAACCAACAAATGCCGCCATCAAAGCCGCGCCAAAGCGCTATCCACCGCCAGACCGGGGAAACTGACATAGACCTAAGACTACTCGTAGACGGCAGCGGCGGGGCCGATATCGCAACTGGTGTCCCTTTTATGGATCATATGCTAACCCTGTTGGCGGTGCATGGTTTTTTCGACCTCACCATCAAAGCCAGCGGTGATACCGAGGTTGACGACCACCACACGGTGGAGGATCTGGGCATCTGTCTGGGCCAGGCCCTGAAGGAGGCTCTACTGGATGGCAGCGGGATTAAAAGGTACGGCGAAGCAGCCATACCCATGGATGAAACTCTGGTGAGAGTCTGCCTTGACATCTCAAACCGGCCTTTTCTCCACTACGAGGTAAAACTCCAAGAGGCCAAAACCGGCAATTTTGACACCAGCCTGACCAAGGAATTTCTGCGAGCTCTTGCTCTGCACGCCGGAATCACCATGCATGTGGATATGATCCGGGGTGAAAACGCTCATCACATCATCGAGGCCATCTTCAAAGGGTTGGGCAAGGCCCTTGACATTGCCACCACCATTGATCCTCGCCTGACCGGAACAGTTCTATCATCCAAGGGTTCAATTTAAAGGGGAATAAAATGAAAAAGCTGACAATTATCATTACCATGTTTCTCATGACGGCCTGTGCTCCACGCCCGCAGCCCCAACAGCTCCCAATTCCAGAGCCAGAGGTGCGGACGATTACCATACTGCCGGTTTCCATTACCACCAACAACAATCAAAACCAGAAAATGCGTCAAGAACTAACCGCCGGTCAAAGGGAACTCAGCCGCCTGCTCCATGATTATTTCAATAACAATGACCGGGTACATTTTCTTTCCCCGGATCAAACCGCCACCTACAATCAGGGCTACGAGACCAGAGGGGAAATCCGGAAACTGGGCCGCCGTCTGCATAGTGATGCCTTAATGATCTGGGAGATCAGCCGCTATCGTGAAAAAGATGGCGGTAATTACTCCGTCGGCCACCCGTCATCGGTGGCATTTTCATACCGCCTGGTAAGCACCGCCACCGGCGCCACCCTCTGCGGCGACAAAATAGACCACACCCAGGAGCCCCTGACCGAGAATCTCCTCTCCATCAAAACTTTCCTGAAACGGGGCGGCAAATGGGTATCTGCCGTTAGACTCATGAGCGACATCCTGCCCTCCACCTTAAAGCAATGTAAATACCTTAAGGCTGATAAAAACGCTGCAGCCGGCCAATAATCTTTTTCATGTCTACTCTTCCCCGCTCTATAAACCGCAAAATCGGCCGGGCCATGCATGACTACAGCATGCTGGCCCATGGAGACCGGGTGTTAATCGCCGTCTCCGGCGGGGTTGACAGTCTGGTTTTAAGCTGGATTTTAG
>JAJSAA010000184.1 GCA_024274995.1 Deltaproteobacteria bacterium | reverse complement strand
TTAAACTGAAGCAGGGCCTGCTCCAGAAGAGGCCGGCAATTGGCCGGCGTAATCTGAATACTGACTATACCCGCCAAAACATTCAGCCAGGCCATATGCCGCCTCTCGCTCAGCGGCACCGAGGCCAGAAGGGAAAGAAGCGTAACCCCCCGGTTCATAGCCACCAGTCCCATGCCCCGACTTTCGAGAACATTTTCAAGCTGTTGCCAGGCCCCGGCCCGGCTGTAATAAGACAGCGCGGTCTCTAATAAATCTTTGGCTAAATAATACTCAGCCGCCAGTTTCAGGGCGGCGGCCAGTTCCTCGGCCCCTAAAAAGTCGACCGCCTTTTCCCGCAGGAAATCCCGGCAAAGATGATGGAGGCGAAAGACCTTCATCTCGCTGTTTAGAGCTCGCAAAAAATAATTACATTGGGCAATCCCCTTCAGGTTGCCGCATATATCCGCGTCGTCAGTGAGCGCAATGGCCAGCGGAATTTCTATCTCATCCAACAAGGCCAGCTTGACCATATTTACCGCCATATCCTGCGGCAGATGGGCAAAAACCTCATTTTTCAGGTAGGCATTAAGCCCGGAACGAGCCGCCAGGCCATAGATGTCATCTATATTAACCTCATCATCCTGCAGGGCTGAGGCGATCATTATCTGCCCCATAATCCAGCCTTCGGTCAAGGCGTGTACCTCAGAGGCCTTTTTCCAGGGCAGCTTAAGATCCAGTACCTGATTAAAGAGTTCCATGGTCTCAATGATGCTGAGAGCCATATCCTCCTTACCAAGCTCAAGGATATCGGCAGCCGGTAAAATAGAGGTAATATTTAATTGCAGGGGTTGGCGGCCTAATAATAAAAAATTCAGCCGGGCAAAGGAGGCAGCCAGCAAACTCTTCAGGAGCGTAACGGCGGGGCTGTCCGTCAGGAGATGCAAGTCATCAAAAACAAGATAAAGCTCCTCACGCAGCACAGAGGCAAGTTCAGCGCATAGTTTACTGACGGCATGGGGAAGGTTATGAACGTTCAAATCCCCCTCATTAACCATGTTTAAAAGCGATAGGGGTCTGAATTGCGGCACCGCCTTCATCAGGCATTCCAACAAGGCGGCAAACATTAGTACCGGATCACGATCTTCCAGACCTATCTGATACCAGGCGTATTTGGCTTTACTATATTCCAGAAACTGGAGAGCCAGGGTCGTCTTGCCCTGGCCGGCCTGGGCGTTAATAATAATAATTCGTTTTGCGCCCCGGTTGGCCAAGGTCTCTGTCACCAGCCGTTTTCTGAACAGACAGGTGGAAGCATCAATTTTAGGGGGATAAAATTTATTGGCCGGTATTTTATTTTGTATATCCATTTTGTGGGAAATGGTTTTTAAGGACAGATGAAAAATACATAAGAGTAAAAAAAGAAGCTAAAAGTTTTTTATTTTTTTATTTTTTTCTTCCAAATAAGGAGAATTGTAAGAAAAATATCAGATTCAACGCCTATTATAGATCTCACATCCTGAAAATATAAAAAAACAGGTCGGCTCTCAGAAAAAAGGCCGCAACAAAAATAATGAAGGTACCCAAAAGCCCTTAATACAAATTGGTTCACTTTCCTCCAGAAACATAATCAATTTTATTCAACTTCCCCAGATTTTGAATTTTAAGCTTTGCGGGCAGGTATCTTCATTTTGAGGCAAAGGGGTACCCCCCCTTTGCCTTTTTTTATTTTTTTATTGTTAAGTATTCACCGTCGCTAAACAACCGCTGCCGCGGCCATGGCCTGCTCAATTTCCACCTGGCGGGCAGCACCTAATTTAACTGGCACCTGGTAAACCAGGGTACGTCCTAAAATAGCGGCCGATTGGGGCAGAATATCCGGGGCATAAATCACCCGCCGGCGGCCGTCCGGGGCTTTGAAGGGCCATCCCGAAGCGCTGACGGAAGAGCCGGCCAGCAGATGTTCCCATTTAGGATAAAAATGCCAGGTGTTATCGGCAAAGTAGATGGCGCCGGCCCCATTTTCAGTCAGCACCCTGTTAACCTCCCGCGCTTGAGCGGCTGTCGGCAGGCTGAAGGCCAGAAAGGTAGCTGAATCCCCCTCCTCATCTAATTGATTACGAAAAGATACCCCGGGCAGCTGGCTCACCACCTGGCGCATGAGTTTTTTATTCTCCTTCTGCCACTTAACAATATCATCTAACTTGGCCAATTGAGCCAGGCCGATGGCCCCCTGAAGCTCCATCATCCGGAAGTTAAAGCCAATGAAACGGCGGCTGTCCGCCCCCCGTCCCCCCGGTTTCTCGGCGTGGTCATGGCCATGATCGTGGTATTCCGACATATTACGCCACAAATCTTCATCATCGGTAATAATCATGCCGCCCTCACCGGTGGTTATGGTCTTCACCGGATCAAAAGAGAAGGTACCGCAACGACCCATAGAGCCCAGCTTGATGCCGTTCAGGGAGGCCCCGGGCGCCTGAGCGGTATCCTCCAAGACCGGGATGGAATGTCTATCAGCCACCGCCTTAATTTCCCGCATGCGGGCCGCTGAACCCATCATATGCACCGGGATAATTAATTTGGTTCGTTCGTTTATCTTGTTCTCCAAATCAACGGGATCCATATTCAGGGTATCATCAATCTCGGTAAAAACCGGCAGGGCACCGATATCAAATATGGCCTCCCAGGTCGCCACAAAGGTAAAACCCTGGGTTATAACCTCATCACCCGGCCCAATACCTAAGGCGGCCATGGCCACCTTGAGGGCGGCGGTACCAGAGGTTACGGCCTGGGCGTAACGCACCCCGCAATAGCTGGCAAAGGCCTCTTCAAACTCACGTACCTTATAAATACCCCGCCGTTGAGCGGCAAACTCATAACGAAACAGCACCCCGGTGTCAAAGACATCCATGGCCTGCCGTTTCTCTTCCTCTCCAAAGACCTCAAAACCCGGCATATTATACCTCTATTTTGTTCGTGATTAATGTCTAAATTCCGCCTTTCCCCTTAGTGGCTGTAACTGTTCAGGTAAGCGAAGACTCCGATACTTCCTGTACGTGAGGAGGGCGAAACAAACGAAGATGGGGTGTAGCTCTGAATAGTTACTAATGACTTAACATTCCCAGCCCTGCATGGCGCTCTGATAAACGGCAATTACATCATCAATACCAGGCTGGCGGGGATTGTTCTCAACCGGTCTGGTCACCGTCAGGGCAATCCTGGCCATCTCGGGTATCTGATCGGCGGGGATTTTTAAATCAGTTAAGGTAGCGGGAATCCCAATATCCATGTTGAGATTGTAAACGGCCTCCACAACGCTGTTTGCTGCCTCCCGGTCACTTTTATTCTCCACCTCACAGCCCATGATCTCGGCGACAGCGGCATATTTTTCCGGGGCGCCAATGAGATTATAATTCAAGACATAGGGTAATAATACTGCGTTGGCCAGGCCGTGGGGAATACCAAACATACCGCCTAAAGGATAGGCCATGGCGTGTACCAGTCCCACCCCGGCAACGGCCAGGGCCTTACCGGCCAGCAGACTGCCAAGGAGCATATTGTAACGAGCCCCAATATTACCGCCATTGGCGTAGGCCTTGCCAAGATTGGCGCTTATCAGCTCCAGGGCCCGCATGGCGTACATATCCGACATCCCATTGGCCTGATTAGAGACAAAGGCCTCAATGGCATGGGTGAAGGCGTCTATTCCCGTCGAAGCCGTTATTTTGGGAGGCAGAGAGATGGTCAATTCGGGATCAAGGAGCGCTGCCTCCGGATAAAGAGGATCACCGTTCATGCCGCCCTTGGACTTGGTTTTTTCATTGATAAAAACAGCGGTAAAACTGACTTCGGCACCGGTGCCGGCCGTGGTAGGCACCATGATTTTGGGAAGTCCAGGTTTCTTGATCTTACCTACCCCCAGATAGTCTTCGGCCTTACCACCGTTGGTAAGCAGAATACTGACGGCCTTGGCTACATCCATGGCCGATCCGCCGCCAACCCCCACCAGACAATCAGCGCCAGCGGCCCTTGCCAGCTCAGCCCCCTTGTCGGCCAGGGTCAAACCCGGCTCAGGGGTAATATCGGTGTATAGTTCATAGGGTAGACCGGCATCGACAAGAGGTTTAACAATACCATCGAGGAGCCCCGCCTGCCGCAGACCGGGATCGGCCACCACAAAGGCCTTGCTGCCACCGCAATCTCTGACAATAGCGGCCAGATTATTAATCACACCACAGCCAAAATGAAGTTTTGTAGGTTGATTAATGTCAAAATTTGCCAAATTCATAATTATATCCTTTAGTTGTTGAAGAAATTATCGTTAAACACTAAGATAGGTACGTAACGGATTGATTATATGAGGACATACAAAAAAAAGCTGTAAAAAATAAAGCCAAGAGTGATTTTTACGTGTTTTTTTAACCCGAATCAGTGAACATTCGAGAAAAAGTCTGATCAGCGAATGACGTGAAACTCCGGACAGGCGAAGATGCAGTGTTGCTGAATAATGCCGCGATAATTACTTATGTATGAAAAGGCAGAGATAAAGTATATTGCTCCAAGATAAATTTCACCCCTCAAAAAAACGGAAAACATGGAACAGATAAGCAGATCAGAGAAAAAGCGCCGGGCCAAGGGTTTTGAGCAACTCGCCCTGGAATTAATCCAATTACGGGGAGCCGAGATCAGCGCTCTGCCAGTAGACGATTTTCTAAAAAAAGACATTAAGGATGCCGCCAGCCTTAAGGCCGGAGCCCGTAAACGACAGGTAAAATATATCAGCAAACAATTACGGGCCATGGAGGACAGCGCTCTGCTTCTGGCTTTCCTGACCGAGCGTAAAGGCTCACATTTACAGCAGACCCAGGTCTTCCGCCACCTGGAACATTGGCGTGATGAGATTATCAGCGCCGCTATTCAGGCCCTGCTGGATGCTCAAAAGGAGGATAGACCAATAAATGAAGACTGGTCAACCAAACTCCTTGATAATCTTGCCGGAGAACTGCCGGGCCTTAACCGGCAGGCAGTAAGCAAGGCGGCCATACGATACGCCATCAACCGCAAGCCATCCCACCAGAGGGAAGTTTTCAGACTGTTAAAGGCCACCTTTGAGAATAGAAAATATGTAAGCGCTCCATGAATGCCCCGCAGCACGCACTTAAAGTTTCCCTATTTGACAGCCAGCGCTCTGACCACTACAAAGGCCCCCTGACCGTACCCATTCTTTATCTCCTCCCCGTCATCTACCTCTGACAATGGCCGGAAAATGGTCTGGCAGCATTTGAATTCCTTAAAACCAGCGTTTCGGAGAAGGGCCAGCACCTCATCGGCACTATAAAAATGGGCCCGTCGATAAAAGTTGCTTTCCTGCCTGTGGCGGTACATTTCCCGGCCCAGGGGGCTGTGACGGTCAATAAAGGCCAATAACAGATGGCCGCCCGGCCGCAGCACCCGTCTAACCTCGCTTAAAGCCCGCTCTGGTTGCGCTAAAAAGCAGAGGACGGTAATCAATAGCAGACAGTCAAAACAGCTGGCGGGTAGAGGTAAGGCCTCAGCTCGACCCAGGACTGTCTGTATTCCCCTGTGATGCGCCAGGCTCAACATCTCCTGGCAGGGATCAACTCCCATGGCAACCTTTAGAGGAAGGCCAAAACGTCCGGAGCCAACCCCCACCTCCAGGGCTGACCCGGCTGGCATTAGGGTATTAAGGGCCTTAAGCTCCGCCTGAAAGACCAGGGGGTACTTATCAAACCAGTCTTCATACTCCCCGGTATAAGCAGCAAAGGGATTGTCGGTAAGCATGGCCCGTTCCTCCTTTATAATTATTTTTTGGTAACCTCAGTACGGGATGCCGGTTACCCCCAACTCACCGCCAGAGCTAGCCAGGTTGAAACAAAGAGGATCAGGCTCACCATACCGTTCATTTGGAAGAAAGAGACCTGGATGCGGCTTAAATCATCCGGTTTAACGATCAGGTGCTGATAGAGAAGACAAAGCGCGGCAACTCCAAGGCCGATAAAAAAGAAATAATTCAGGCCGCTCTCAATTCCGGTAACCAAAAACAGGATAAAGGCCAGAAAATGAAAGAGGGCCGCCAGCCGGAAGGCGCGCCGGCTGCCCAAGGAGGCCGGTATGGAGTAGAGCCCCGCCTGGCGGTCAAAATCGGCATCCATACAGGCATAGACTATATCAAAGCCAGATACCCATAATAGTACCGCGAGAGAAAGGACATATGGAAAACCGCTGAGGCTGCCTGATACCGCCACGTAACCGCCCAAGGGCGAGAAGGCTAGGGCCAGTCCCAGGACAAGATGGCAGAATGAGGTAAAGCGCTTGGTTAATGAATAAAGGAGGGCGAGCCCCAAGGCCAGAGGCGAGAGGAGTAGAGTCAGGCGGTTCAATTCATAACAGGCCAGAAAAAAGATGGCGGCGGCGATGAGCACCATGGCCCAGGCCTCGGCCATCTTCACCTTGCCGGCCGGAATGGCCCGCCCGGCGGTTCGGGGATTGCGGCCGTCAAAACGGGCATCAACGATACGGTTAAAACCCATGGCGCAGGTGCGGGCTCCAAACATGGCCGCCACCACCCAGATAAAGACCCGGAAGCTCGGTGGGCCGCCAGCGGCGAGGAAGGCCCCCATAAGGGCAAAGGGCAAGGCAAATACCGTGTGCTTGAACTTAATCATCTCAAGGAGTACAGCGATTTTTTTAAACATCACTGCCCTCCCAGCGCCGCATACCGGGCACCTCGATTCCCAGGAGTACCGCCACGCGGGCCGCAAAGTCATCAGCCATTTCGGTGAGTCCGGCCGGCCGATGATAAAAGGCGGGCATGGCAGGGCAGATAACCGCCCCGGCCTCATGGGCGGCAAGCATATTTTTGAGATGAATACCATTCAATGGAGTCTCCCGCACTGCCAGCACCAGCGGTCGTCGTTCCTTTAAGATGACATCAGCGGCCCGGTGCAGAAGGTTACGGGAGAGACCGCCAGCCACCGCGCCCAGGGTGCCCATGCTGCAAGGCAGAACCACCATACCGCCGTAGGCGCTGGAGCCGCTGGCCATGGGAGCGGTAAAATCATTGGCATCGTACCAACGCCTGACATGGGGCAGATCAGGGTATTCCAGCCCCAGCTCAATCTTTAAGACCCGCTCTCCGGCCCCGGAGATGAGGGCGTCCACTGTAATACCGGCCTTCGCCATAATTTTTAAAAACTCCAGGGCGTAAATGGCACCGCTGGCCCCGGTAACTGCCAGAATAAACGGCTTCATTTTATCCCCACGTAGATGGATACCACCCCAAAAGTCAGGGCTCGGCGATAGCTCTTGCGGAAACCAGCCTGACGTATCATGGATAGAAAGTCCTCCGGCTCATAAAATTTGGCAATGGAAGAGGCCAGATATTCATAGGCCTCCTTGTCACCGGAAACCATACCCGCCACCAGGGGCAATACCCGGTTAAGATAGAAAAAATAGAGTGGTTTAACAATAAAATTAGTGGGCCGGGAGAACTCCAGAATCAAGAGTTTTCCCCCTGGTTTCAGAACCCGGTACATCTCTTCCAGCCCCCTCTGAGGCCGGGAAATATTACGTATCCCAAAGGCCACAGTACAGCCCCAGAAACTGTTATCGGCCGCCGGAATATCCTCACCATCGCCACATATTGGTGTAATCCGCTGCCGCCGTTCATCGACGGGCAGGGTTTTGAGCCCGGCCCGAATCATATCTTCGCAAAAGTCAACGGCCATCACCCGGCGTTCCGGGGCCTGACGGGTCAACTCCAGGGCGAGGGGCATGGTGCCGGCGCAGAGATCCAGAACCGCCCCCTGGGGGAAGGGCCGTAACTCCCTCGTGGTCACCCAGCGCCAGTAACGGTCAATACGGAAGCTGACTAAGGAATTTATCAGGTCATAATTTTTACTGATGGAAGAAAATTTTTCTTTTACGAATTTCTTTTTCTCGGCGGCAGTTTGCATATTTGGCATTTTTTTATGATTTTGTGATTTTGTGATTTAGGGTAATGTAACTTATTCGTAAACGCTCAAAGAACCACATTCTTGACTTTATAACATTGCGGAATGTAGCGGGACGATTAGGAGCGTATGCGAGCCTTTCAGCCCGATGTCTAAAAAAAAAATCAACTAAGGCTTTACAAAAATTTGAGGGGCAGAGCCTTTGGACTGACCTCACCTCTATCGATTAATTTTTGATAAAATTGGCTCAGGCCCAGAACCTTGGCCGGGCTGAGATCAAACTCAATTCTTTGCAGATATTCGTGGCAGGCGGCAGGCGGCATGGGAATGCGCTCCGCCACTTTGGCGCTTATCTCCACTAAACGCCGGCGGCCGATCTCCACGCAGGTTAAAAGTTCCTCCTGAATGGCTCTGACCTCAGCTCCATGAGTATGCCAACACTCCTCCCGTACGGCCCAGACCGCGAAGACAAAGGGCAGTCCGCTGTGGCGCTGCCACTCCTGACTTAAATCAAGCACCAGGGGGTAGCGGTTTTCAGCTTTCAGGCGTAAGGCCCGATCACCAATGGCGAGATGGGCCGGGGCCGCCTCCGATTCCACATAATGGGGCCGGATATGATAATAATCCTCCAGGATAATCCGAATCAGGGCGTTGGAAGTCTGGGATTGAGGGCTCAAGCCCACCGATTTACCATGCAGGGCGGCAATGGGCAGTTCAGAGAACAGAAAGACGCTGCCGACCTCACCCCGGGCGCTGATGGAGAGGCCGTCTAAAATCCGGTATTCCTCGGGATGGAGGGCGTATTCATGCGAGGAGATAAAACCCAGATCCAGCTCGCCATTATAGAGCATCCGGTTCAAACGGCTGGGCGAACCTTCCATTACCTGCCAATCCTTATGGGGAGTGAGTACGGCCCGTTCTTTCCATACCTCATAAAGGGGCGCGGTATTAATAAAATTCACCATACCAATGCCTATTTTACCATCAAGAACCATTTGAATCCTCCAGCCATGCTGTCTGATGTTTACCACTGACCAGGAAAGAAAATACATCCTCAGGCAACTGCTCGTAGCGTACCGCCAGCATCCGGGCATCTTTTCTAGGCTCAAGACTACCGAATTCTCCGCGTCCCAGGGCCATTGCCCCGTTGATTGTAGCCATCTTGAAAATCTCCTCCGGGGCCAAAGCGGGGTTATCCTCCTGCAGAAGACGCATCTCCCGCCAGAGGTCAAGTGAGGGATTACTGGCCAGGCTGTCCGTTCCCAGACAGGGCCGCAGCCCGTGCTTTAGGAGTAGGGCTGCTGGCGCCCGGCCTGGCCCTAAACAACGATTACTGCCTGGGCACAAACAGACCTGGGCCGCCCGCCGGGCCAGTATCTCCACCTCAGTCTCGCTAATATGAACACAATGGACGCACATGGTCTGGTTATCAAGAACCCTTAAACGCTCAAGATATTCCACCGCTCCGCAGCTCGGGGGAGTAAAAAAATCTAACCGGCCAAGGCGCTCCACTAAAAACGGCCGCAATGGGCCGCCGCCGGAGGCCAGGAAATCGATCTCGGCGGCGGATTCCGCCGTATGAATCGGGAAAATATCCCGTCGAGCGTCTGCCCTGGCCTTCACCGCCTGAATTAGACGGGGATGGGTGGAATATGGGGCGTGCGCCGCACAGGCCGTATTACAAGCCTTTAAGCGGCGTAACGCCTCATCCGCGGTCTTGGGGCTGAATCCCAGAAGCTCCATGAAAAACATCTCCTCCGGTAACTTAGCCGCTCGCCGCCTGCCGCTCTTGATATTGCCAATATCAGCCGTCAACACCACGCCGCCCGCCCTCAAGCGTATCAAGGCCAGGTCGACGGCGGCCTTAATTATTTCACCATCTACCTCCTTGCCTCTGGCGGCGAGCAGAGCACGAATCCAGAGGGTTATATCATTGTCCGCCCCATAATTTTCCCGACCAAGTTCAGCAAGATGAGACAACTCAAGATGACTGTGACAATTAATCAGGGCCGGGGTTATGATACTGTCCTCTAAGTCAACAACCCTGCTCCCCTGCCCCCGCAGACTGCTGAAACTGCCCAGCGCCATAATCTGGCCGTTTGCCGCCAAAACGGCGCCGTCTCGAATGGGCGCGCGGCTGACCGGCACCACAAGGGGAGCCCGGTAGCAGATCATTTCACTCACCCGGCAGCCACCAGACGGTAATCCATATAACGTTGGCGGGGGGTGAAACCGGCCCCCTCCACCAGCCGCCGGATTTCCTGCTCGCTAAGCCGAAAACTGACCCCGGCCGCGGCCACCACATTTTCCTCAATCATGGTACTGCCAAAATCATTGGCCCCAAAAAACAGGGAGAGTTGGGCGATCTGTCCCCCCTGGGTAACCCAGGAAGTCTGAATATTATCAATATTATTTAGAAAGATCCGAGACAAAGCCAGCATCTGCAGATAATTAAAGGCGCTGGTCTTGGCGATATGGGACAGGGCGGTATTGTCGGGCTGGAAGGGCCAGGGGATGAAGGCCGTGAAGCCGCCGGTTCTATCCTGTAAATCCCGCACCCTTTGCAGATGTTCAAAACGCTCAACCATGGTCTCCACATGCCCGAACATCATGGTGGCCGTGGTTCGCAGCCCTTGATTATGGGCCTCTTCCATGACCATTATCCATTCATCGGCGTTACATTTACGCGGGGCAATCTCGGAGCGCACCCGGTTACTCAAAATCTCGGCCCCGCCGCCGGGAATGGAATCCAATCCGGCCTGGCGCAGACGCGTGATTACCTCGGCCACACTCAGGCCGGACAGTACGGCAAAATGCCAGATCTCCGGGGGCGAAAAACCGTGAATATGGATATCCATGCCCTTCATGAAGCAGAGCATCTCCTCGTAAAATTCCAGCGGCTTATCGGGATGCAAACCGCCCTGCAACAAAATCTGGGTACCGCCCAGTTCCTTGGTTTCTTTTATTTTCTGGGCCAGTTCCGCCTGGCTTAATATCATCCCGTCCGGGTCATCAGGGGCCTTAAAAAAGGCGCAGAATTTACAGCCCGAAGTACATATATCGGTATAATTTATATTACGATCAACAACATAAGTCACCAGGGGCTCAGGATGCAGGCGGCGGCGCACGGCATTGGCCAGAAAGCCCAAACGCAGCAAATCGCCGCTCTCTGCCAGCTCGAGGCCCTCGGCGGCGGTGATACGTTCCCCGGCCAGTATCTTATCATCAATCATCCTGATACCTCCGTAACTCTTTATACAGGGTATTGCGCTCAATGGGAACCCGCCCCGCCTCCTGGATCAGGGCCACCAGCTTATTGCTGGTCAACATCTGCTCGGTCTCGGCCCCGGCCATATGGGTAATAAGCTCCTCCTTCACCGTACCGTCCATGTCGTCGGCCCCAAAGGAGAGGGCTATCTGGGCCAGTTTTTCGCCAATCATCACCCAATAGGCCTTGATATGGGGAAAATTGTCGAGGAAACAACGAGCCACGGCGATATTCTTCAGATCGTCAATCCCCGAAGTACGGGAGAGATCGGATAATTCCGTGTTTCTGGGATGAAAGGCCAGGGGGATGAAGGCCATGAAGCCGCCGGTCTCATCCTGGGCCTGACGCAGGGCAGACAGATGTTCCACCCGTTCTTCGTTGGTCTCAATATGGCCATAAAGCATGGTGGCGTTACTCTTGATCTTTAAACGATGAGCGGTCTTGGCCACCTTCAGCCAGTCCTCGCCGGATAATTTTTTTTCACAGGTCAGAGCCCTGATACGAGGGCTGAAGACCTCAGCCCCGCCACCAGGGATGGAGCCTAACCCGGCCTCCCGCAGTTCCAGCAGGGTATCGTGAACCGATTTGCCGTTAATCTCGGCGAGATGGGCGATCTCCACACAGGTAAAGGCTTGGATATGCACCTCCGGCCGCACCTTTTTTATGACCTTTAAGGCCTCAATATAATATGAAAATGGTAAATCAGGATGGAGCCCGCCCACCATGTGAATCTCGGTAATGGGCTCGTCAAGACGTTCTTCCACCTTATGGCGGATTTCATCAATACTCATCTCGTAGGCCTGCTCTGCCCCCTTATCTTTGCCAAAGGCGCAGAATTTACATAAATTGGTGCAGATATTGGAGTAATTTATATGCTGGTTATAGATAAAATAGGCCTTGTCACCATTTTTACGCTCCCGAACAATATTGGCCAGAAACCCCAGAGCCAGGATGTTGTCAGTTTCGTACAGACGCAGGGCATCAGCGGCAGTAAGACGCTTATTGCCCTTAATTTTGTTTAAAACATCTCCTAAGCCAGCCGCTGTAATTATTTGTTCTTCCATTTTGATTTATGCCCTTATTAAAATTGTTCGTAAATTTTTTCAGCATTTCCCTGAAATAGAATCAGGGGCATACGCCCCTTCGTCCGTGCCCTACCGTTGGTTATGGGTACCTCTGCCCTCCGCCAAGTCCGTTTTTAAGCACCTCTATAATACTGTCCATCCCGGCCTCTGCCCTGGCCCGGTCAGCCGCTGCCAATTTCAGGCCGTCATCGAGGTAGGAGCGGGCGTAAGACTGTAAGAAGCGATCCATGGCGGCATCAATCATAAATACCACCACTGGCACCGGCACATCAGGGCGCAGCCCGCCCCTTTCCCGCGCTGCGGCCGCCAGGGGGCCGAAGAACTCCATGGAGAAGAGCCGTACCCGGCTTATAATTTCCTCCCGATGGGGAATATCCTGCTCAAAAAGGGCGTTCAGATAAAGTTGATAATAGACCGGGTGCCTATCTATAAAAATGATACCAGCCTCCCAGACCCGCCGTACCGTCTGCCAGAAATTATCCGGCCGCCAGTCAGCCGCCGAGGGTTTACCCACCATGCTCTTGACAAGACGGGTAAAACGCTCAAATACGAAAAGAAATATAGCCTCCTTGTTATCAAAATACTGGTACAGAGAGCCCTTGGCAATCCCCAGCCTCTTCACCACGTTATTGAGGCTGGCCCGCCGGTACCCCTCCCGGGCAAACTCCTCCACCAGGGCCTTTTCAATCCGCAGCCTCTTCTCCTCCGCCAGGTTCAAGAAGGTTTGTTTTGGTTTGGTTAATTCATTTTTCATCATGTGACCAGGTAGTCATATAAACAATATATAGTACTATGGCAAGGATTTATTGTAACTCTACACCAGGGGGATGAAGCGGAACGGAATAAATATGCCGCCAACAGTCAAGGATACAAAAGAGGCTTAGGGGAGCGAATCACCTAAGCCTCTTTTGCAGACGTTTTTTTGATTATCAGATAACTAACTACGACAATGAGGGGCGTTTGAGATTATTGCCTGTTAGAGATGTATCTTTGGCGCGATGAGCTGTCGCGCTTGTGCCACCAGAGTCCCTTCCTCTCGCCAGGGCGGCTAAATCCTGCGTGACATCTTTCAGAGCTGCCGCTTGAGCATTAAGCTGCTCGGAGGCACTGGCCGATTCTTCAGAAAGTGCGGCGTTGGCCTGGACAACCTTGTCCATTTCCGATACCGCCTTGCTGATCTGGTTCACGCCTTGAGATTGTTCTTTGGATGCTGCCGCAATTTCGTCGATTAACTGGGTTACCTTCGTTGAACTTTCCGCAACCAGGGAGAATGTTTCATTGGAGCTTTTTAGAAGATTATTGCCGCCATCCACCTTGTTAACGGTATCAGCGATAAGGGTTTCAGTCTCTTTGGCTGCGGCGGCAGCCCGCATGGCAAGATTACGAACCTCATCAGCAACTATGGCAAATCCAGCCCCTGCTTCACCGGCACGGGCTGCCTCCACTGCGGCATTAAGGGCCAGCAGATTGGTTTGGAAGGCGATCTCGTCAATAGTCTTAATAATTTTTGAGGTATCATTGCTTGCCTTTGAGATTCCATTCATTGCTGTTTTGAGATCATCCATTAACTTCTGGGCATCAATTACGGTGGTGTTGGTCTGATTCATCAGGATGCTTGCCTGCCCGGCATTTTCAGAGTTCTGTCTCGTCATTGAGGCCATTTCTTCAAGTGAAGAAGATGTCTCTTCGAGACCTGCTGCCTGTTCGCTGGCTCCTTCGGCAAGCTGCTGGCTTGATCCGGCAATCTGGCCTGAGGCCGCGGCAACCTGATCCGTGCCTTGCTTCAGGGAGTCAATTGCCGCGTTAAGAGGCTTGGTAATGCTCCGGGTAATAAATATGGCAAATAAAATTCCTATAATGGTTGCCAGCAGACCGAATAGGGAAATCATCCATATATTTCTTTGATTCCGCCTGACTAACTCAGGGCCCATTCGATCCTGTTCCGCTTTGATTTCAAGCTTAACCTGCTCCGTTAGAGATGCCACTTTTGGGCCAATAACGTCCAGGTTGCCCTTGATAATTTTATTTCTTGAATTAATGGTGGCAACGAGTTGCTGGAAGGCGTTGAAATAAATATCTTTGTTCTTTTTTACTCCGGCAAGCAGCTGCCTGCTTTTGGGATTTGTAATTTCCTGATCCAACTTCTGGACATCATCATTCATCCTGGCAAATTCAGACTCGACCCGCTTGACGTCCGTTACTGCATTGGTGTCAAGGAATTTTATAACGTACAGGCGTCCCAGCAGCAAATTACGCAAGGTTATTCCTATGAGGTAGGCACTGCGGGTATTACTGTCTT
>JAJSAA010000183.1 GCA_024274995.1 Deltaproteobacteria bacterium | reverse complement strand
TATTAATCGTTTGTAACTACTCAGCTGTACCCCATCTTCGCCCCCCCTCACGTACAGGAGGTACAAGACTCAGAGGCCGAAACGAACGAACCTGGAGCACACCCGAAGTCTGCACTTACCTGAACAGTTACGGTTACGACTTGAGGGTAATTCCCTGCCCTCGCTGAATAGTTACAATCGCTTTAACGTCTAATTACTGATTATATAATGTGGGAAAAACATCTACATAATTAGTAACTGTTCGGCTACACTCCAGATTCGCTCATTTACACTTCGAAGTATACTGACGTATTCGCAAAGAACTAAACGGGACGAAGATGGGATGCTGAATAGTTACCAGATTTTCATAAAGGATAATTATTTACCTTTACCCCTAAAGATGATTCTCCCCCGGGACAAATCATAAGGCGATAACTCAACCGTTACCTTATCACCAGGCAGTATCTTGATATAATGCATGCGCATTTTACCAGAAATATGAGCCAGAACCTTGTGTCCGTTTTCAAGCTCAACCCTGAACATCGCATTGGGCAGCGGTTCTAAAATCGAACCTTCTACCTGTATAGCCTCTTCCTTTGCCATATTTTAAAAACCACCGTCTTATATTATTTTTTTTGCGACAATATCGGCACTCAGAACTAGCGGATCACCCTCTGTAACCACTACTGAATGCTCAAAATGTGCCGAATCACTTTTATCGGCCGTAATTACCGTCCAGCCGTCACCAAGAATCTTGACATTGGAAGTGCCCACATTAACCATGGGCTCAATGGCAATTACCATACCGGGCAGAAGCCGTGGGCTACACCCCTTTTTATGGTAGTTTGGAACCTCTGGAGCCTCATGAAGATGAGTCCCAATTCCATGCCCGACAAATTGTTTAACCACATGGAAGTTATTCTTTTCAACATGACGCTGAACAGCCAGCGAGACATCTGAAATTCGCTTACCAGGCCGCACCTGATCAATCCCCAAGGTTAAGGCGTCCCTCGTTACCTGTAACAGCCGACATCGGGATTTACTAACATTACCAAGGGCTATACTAACCGCTGCGTCACCATAATAGCCCTTATAGTTGACCCCAAAATCAATGCTTACAATATCGCCATCCCTGACCACCACCTTCTTGGAAGGTATGCCATGCACAACCTGCTCATTCAAAGAGACGCAGAGACTGGCGGGGTAACCTCGATACCCCTTAAAGGCCGGGGTGGAGCCATGATCAAGCGCATAGGCCTCAGCGATTTTGTCCAGCTTCCAGGTGGTGAAACCAGGCTTTATGGACTGCTGAATACTGTTAAGAGCTCCAGCAACTATCTGATTAGCCTGGGCCATTAATTCAATTTCTTCAGCGGTCTTAATGGTTATTGCTGTCATTAAACTTCCCGCATAATATTTAACGGGAACCTATCTTACCACTTTTCAAAAAGCCATCATAATTACGCATAACCGTATATGATTCAATCTGGCTGATGGTGTCAATGGCAACCTGGACAACAATGAGTAAGGCCGTACCGCCAAAATAAAATGGCACATTCAATTTACTAATCAGGATCGTTGGTAATACACAGACCAAAGACACATATATAGCACCAATTACAGTCAGACGCACCATAACCTTATCCAGGAAATCAGAGGTTCGCTTGCCTGGCCTGATTCCGGGAATAAACCCACCATTTTTCTTCAAATTTTCTGCCACATCAACAGGATTAAAGGTCACCGCCGTATAAAAGAAACAGAAAAAGACAATCATAATGACATAAAGCACAGTATGCCAGAAACTTCCCCAGGCCAAAATCGCCGACAGACGCTGTACCCAATCAATCTTTACAAAACCGCCGATTGTAGCGGGAAACATCATAATTGATGAAGCAAAAATAGGCGGAATTACCCCGGACATATTAATTTTCAGGGGCAAATGAGAACGCTGCCCACCGTACATCTGCCTGCCAACCATACGTTTAGCGTATTGGATTGGAATTCGGCGTTCAGCCGTCTCCACATAAATAATGAACCAGACAACCCCGGCCATCATCACCAATAAGATAGGCATCATAATGAGAGTCATCTCACCAGCCGAGGCCATCTTAATGGTATTAACCACCGCCGAGGGCATCCGAGCCACAATACCAGCAAAGATAATGAGTGAGATACCATTGCCAATCCCCCGTTCTGTCATCTGCTCACCAAGCCACATGATAAAACAGGTACCAGCGGTAAGGGTAATTACGGTCATTATCCGAAATGACCAGCCGGGAGTAATAACAATCATGGCATTTCCAGTGGG
>JAJSAA010000182.1 GCA_024274995.1 Deltaproteobacteria bacterium | reverse complement strand
CTTGATTTCGTCATCCTCCAGTCTTTGAAAGACCTTGGCGACAAAGTCTTCTCCCAGGGTCAGCATAAATATGGCCGCTTTTTCCGGGCCGGACAGTTCAGACTGTGATTGTTCCTTTTTTGCCATATCCTTTATGCCCCTTCTCTAAGCCATCTTCTCACCAGATCAGCCGCCCGATCAGGATCGCTTTGCGCCAGTTTGTATATCTTTTCCTTATCGCTCATGCCCTTGCTCGGCAGAGTTAAATCATCTTCTTTTTCACCGCCCTCCTGACCGCCGGCCGTGGAGAGTCGGGAAGCCGCCAGCATAGCCTGTTTCTCCTCTTCAAGCTGTTTATCTGATAATAGCCTGAAAAATGGGCGAGCGGCAAATAAAATAAAACAAATAGCCAGAATAAGATACATAATTGGCTGGGCGAGACGAAGAACAAGTTGCTGCCATTTCGGGCCGCTCCCGGTACTTTCCTCCTGAGTATTTGAGGTGAAAAATGGCATACTGACCACCTCAATGGTATCACCCCGATCCGGGTCTAAGCCCACGGCCTTTTGGGCCATACGGGTAAAACTGGCCAATTCCGCCTTGGAGCGCGGCACATATTCCGATATCATCCGGCCCTTCGGGTCTTTAACCATTTTGTAGTTTCCATCGACCATCAGGGCCACGGTTATCTTCTTAATTGTCCCCACCGAATCTTTTGTCTTTTTTACGGTCTTGCTGATCTCGTAATTCCTGGTGACGGAATTACGGCTGCTGCCGGAGGAGTTGGAGCCTCCGCCGGACGTGCCGCTAAAGGTGGCAAGATCGCCCTTAACCCCTGGAATACCCTTGGCGGAACCGCCGTTCTGTTTGTTAGATTCATTAGAAAGCTGCTCACTGCGTACTACCTGGCCGTCGGGATCGTATAATTCCTCGGTGGTATTTACCTGATTAAAATTGACATCAGCCGAGACCCTGGCAATGACCTTGCCGATTCCCACCACCTCTTCAAACATGGTTTCCAGCTTCCGGCGCATGTTGCTTTCCAGCTTCAGCTTATACTCAAGCTGATCTGAAGACAGCATCCCTGGTTCGTCCCCCTCTCTCCTGAACAGCAGATGTCCGGCGGTATCCACCACGGTAATATTATTCTCGGTGAGGCCGGAAACCGCGCAGGCCACCAGATTAACAATAGCCCTGATCTGACCCTTGGTCAGTTTACCACGGCCACGCATCTTAATACTTACCGAGGCCGAGGGCGGCCGTTGATCCTCAACAAACACCGACTCCTTGGGCAGAGCGAGATGTACTCTGGCTGAGCTTATCTGCTGAAACTGTCTGATGGTACGGGCTAATTCACCCTGCAGGGCCCGCTGGTAATTAAGTTTCTGGACAAAATCAGTCACCCCGAGATTGGTGCGGTCAAAAATTTCAAAACCCACCCCGCCGCCACGGGGCAACCCCGCACCCGCCAGAGTTAGCCTGGTATTAAGCACAACATCTTCCGGTACCTTGATGGCGGTTCCATTGGCAGCCAGTTTATAAGGTACATTCTGTTCCTTTAATTTGGCCACTATATCGGCAGCATCCGATTCGGTAAGTGAAGAAAACAGCACCCCGTAATTGCCGCCGCCACTGCCGCTGTCACGCCCCATGATCAGTGCCAAGGTTATGATTACTGCTGTTAGTACCAGACCACCGGCAATTTTTTGAATAGGCGGCAATTCAGTTATAATTGACCATATCTGTTCTAACATCTCTTTGGGACTAGCCATTATCTCTCCTTTCCACAGGCAACTTTATGTTCTAACTATGTTTCGAATTTAGAATTACGAAGTTTACCGCTTACCTCAACATTCAATCTAATTCGTCAAACCAGCCGCCTTCTAAAGCTGCATTCTCATTATTTCTTTATAGGCATCAATAACCTTGCCCTGCACTCTGGTAAGCATGTGGAAAGACAATGACGCTTTTTCTACAGCAATCATTGTCTCATGAATATTTGATTGCTTACCGGCCATGATCCCCTCGGAGAGTGAGGATGCCGTCTCTATCTGTTTATTCACTGCCCCCACCGAGTCCTCAAGAATACGTCCAAAACCACTGCCCGGAGTTTTAACCGGGCCGGATAAGGGTGTCGTCTGCTGGCCGGGGGGAGATACGGGAGTTAATGACAATTTATTCATAATTTATTCATCCTTCCAAAATTAGAATCTTAAGCCTCTGTTAGAAGACATAATTCAGTATTGTTACGGTTAGCGGGCGATATCCAGGGCCCTTAAAGCCATAGCCTTAATAGCCTCCAGAGCCGTGACATTGGCGTCATAATCCCGCCGGGCACTCATCATATCGACCATTTGCTCCGCTGTATTGACATTGGGCATCTTGACCATGCCGTTGGCATCGGCATCGGGATGTGAGGGGTCGTAAATTTCCTTGAAAGGGGTTTTATCATTAACCACCTCCACCACTTCTACCTTGCGGAGCTTGTTCTCAATGCCATTCATGGTATCTTGAAAGCCGCCCCGCAGGGGCTGGGCCTTAAAAATCACCGATTTGGCCCGGTAGGGGCCGCCGTCAATGGTTCTGGTTGTATTGGCATTGGCCAGATTCATTGCAGCGATATTAATCCGGCTCCGTTCCGCCTTCAGGGCCGAACCGCTGATATCCATTGCAGTCATAAAATCCATAGTTTATTTACCTCCCTCGTCAATGGCATATTTTAGATTTTCAAATTTTTTGGATAAAATCTTTGTTGTTACCCGGTACATCAGTCGATTTTGTGAGAGATCTAACATCTCCTCATCTAAATCCACCGGTCTTTGGTCATTACTCAAGGTTATATCCTGGCTGATATCTAATGGATCAAGGGCAATATGGGCCTTATTTGTCCGGGCCAGCTGTCCCCGTTGATCCAGGGCGGCCTCCATGGCCCTGGCAAAGGGAAAATCCTGCCGGTTATAACCGGGGGTCTCCAGATTGGCAATATTGGATTGAATCAGCCCCTGCTTGGCCATCCGGGTGTTTAAAGCCTGCTCAGCCACATAAAAGCCCCGGCCAAACATCTTATCAACAAAGGACATATCCGCACCTCCACAATAATTTTTTTAGTAACTGCTCTGGCAAAGTTAAGACTTGTCGCAAGAATTTACATGCAAAACAAGTGCCATGAATATCGCATAATTAAAAATTAGAAGACAAACAAGGCAGGCAGCGGCCCGTGAGAGAAAACCGTCTGGAGTAGATAAACATAATTATTTAAGAGAGTTAATCAAGATATGAGCGGCTCAGGAGATCAGCCCTGAACTGCGGTATTCGTGCAGTTTGTTGCGCAGGGTGCGAACGCTTATCCCTAATATTTTAGCGGCGTGAGTGCGGTTGTTGTCAGTTTTATGGAGGGCCTGTAGAATCATTTGACGCTCTACCTCCTTCAAAGGAATAACCTGACCGCTGGCCGCAAAAGGTAAAGTCTCAGGGCTGGCAGCCTGTTTGGCGGCGGGTTCCAGAGCGCCAGACGCTTCAGCAGCATCCCCCTCAGGCGGGGCCTCATCCCATAGATCCCAAGGTTCTAAATGTGAGCCGCGGCTTAACAGCACCGCCCGCTCCAGCATGTTTTCCATCTCACGGACATTACCAGGCCATTCATAAGTCAAAAAACGCTGTGAAGCGGCCTGGGATAATTTTTTCAGGGGTTTGGCATAGCGGCGGGCGTAACGAGCGGCAAAATACGCCGTTAGAGCGGCAATATCACCTTTTCTTTCGCGTAGAGGCGGCAAATTCAGGGGGATAACATTCAAGCGATAAAAAAGATCCCGGCGGAACTCACCTCTTTCCACCGCCTCTAACAAATTGCAGTTGGTGGTGGCGACAATATGGGCATCAAATTTGACCGGGGCCTTGCCGCCGAGACGATCAACCACATTCTCCTGCAGAACCCGCAGCAACTTGGCCTGCAGATGGAGAGGAATCTCACCAATCTCGTCCAGAAGCAGAGTTCCGCCGTGGGCCAGCTCGAATTTGCCCTTCTTCATGGCGGCGGCTCCGGTAAAGGCTCCTTTTTCGTGGCCGAAAAGCTCGCTTTCGAGAAGACCATCCGGCAGAGCGGCGCAATTTAAGGCCACAAAGGGCCCCTGCCGCCGTTCACTCTCCTGATGAATGGCCCGGGCAACCACCTCCTTACCGGTGCCCGATTCACCTAATATCAGAACGGTGGCGGTGCTGGAAGCCACGGCCCGGGCCTTGCTCATAACCTGCAACCAGCGGGGATCATTGCCGATAACTGGTTTTTTCTCAACCGCTGGGTCGTCCTTATTCGCCTCATGAGCTAGAGAGGGTAATGAGCTTTGACCAGCGATTAGCGCCTGGCGGACTGTTTCTCCGACAACCTCTTCCGGAAAGGGTTTCAGGACATAATCATAGGCTCCCCGCTTCATGGCCTCCACCGCTGTGTCAACGCTGGCAAAACCGGTAACAATTATGACTGGCAGGGCGGGGTTTTTAACCCGCAGCCGTCGTAATAACTCCAGGCCGCCCATCTCCGGCATCCGAATGTCGGAAATTACCAGATCAACGGGATTATTATCTAGCATATCCAGAGCCATATGGCCGTTTTCCGCCACCATGACCTGATAGCCCTTGTCGTCTAAAAATTCAAACATGGAAATTCGCGTTTCCCGCTCATCTTCCACGATTAATATTTTTTTATCTTTTTTATTTTCTTTGTTAATAAATGACATAATTAATTATATCAAACGGTTATTTGCTGAATTTTATACTTCTAACCTTGGCGTTCAGTGACTTCTGTCGCAGACGCTCTGCGGCCAGCTCTTTAACCATCTTATTATCCCCGGCCTGGGCTTTTTTATAATAGTCAACCGCCTCGGTGTCCTGCCTCAGCTTCAGAAGAACATCGCCGAGATAAAGCGCACAGAGTTGAGCGTTTTCCCCCTTCTTTGGATAAGGGGGGGACAAAACTGCTTTGTATAAATCAGCCGCCGTCTTGAAATCACCAGTCTGGCGCAGGGCGTCAGCAACCTTCAGACCAAGGGCCTGTCCTTGGAGCGGAGCTATATTTCTGGAGGCCGCCTTATGCCAGATCAAGGCCGCCCGTTCATTTTTACCAAGCTCGAGAGCGAGACGAATGGCGTTACCAGCGTAGATCGCCATTTTATCCGCAAAGGTGGGGTTATCGACTGCCTGCTCGTAAAAATCAAGCGCCCGATCTTTATGATTCCTGATCTCGGCCAGCTCGGCGCTGTAATAATCAATTTCACCAACAGCACGTTTGCCCTTATACAGCTTGCGGATGTAGGTCAGCAGACGATCAGCCGAGGCATAGTCTTTCAGGCGCAGATAGACTGCCGCCCGTCGATAGTAGAGATCAATCTTGTCCTTCTCCGGCAGCTGCCATTTTAAGGCCCGATAATAGACCACTGCCGCCTGTTTATCTAAGTTCAGGGCCTCCATGGCCCGCCCCACCATATACAGCAGTCTGCCGTCCGGAAAATCCTTTATATGACGAAAATCCACAAAATAGAGGTCATATATCTTTTGATAGTCCTTTTTCTTTAAAAATTCAGCCGTCAGATAAAGAAGAATATTGCCGATTTGTCGGCGGCGGCCCTTAATACCGCGTTGAGCCCGTAAAAAGCTGCGGCCCACATCATAGGCCCTGTTTAACTCATGCCGGGATTTGTAGCGCCTGAATAGAGCGTAACGGGCATCCTGGGCCATGGCTTCAGCGGGATATTTATCCAGTACCGCAATATAGGGTGCATCCCCGTCCGGGTCAGCAAGATAGACCGCTTCATTTTTTGACATTTTAAAATGGCTGTTATCCCGATATTGGGCCAGACGCAAAGCGGCTAACAGAGCGGAGTGTCTCCGGCCGCCGCTCTCGTGAATAATCTCCCGGTACAGGCTGGCGGCGGCTTTATAATCACCGTGCTTATGATAGGACTCGGCCAGAGCGGCTAACAGGGCGGGGCGATCATCAACCTCATAATCCAGACTCAGGTAATGATAGAGCTGCCGACGCCCCAGCTTGATATTGCCTGATTTAAGATTAGTAAGCCCGGCCGGACGCAGTAGAGCGGGGTCTCGCCGGTAATAATCAGGATGCTTTATCATCACCATTTGAAAATAGTTTTTGGCCTCCTGATAACGCCCCTGCTTATAACGCAGCTCTCCCATTCCCACCTGGCCGATGAGCCTGAGATGCTGATCAGCACTATGCGTCAAGCGGTAGAAGAGTCGGGCTGCCTCGGCCTGCCGCCCGGTCTTCATCAACGCTTCACGGTGCCACATCATGGCCTTAAACAGAAGAGGAGAGGCGGGATAGCTCTCCTCAAACAGCTTGAAATAGCTCAAGGCCTCACGATAAAAACCCATATGGAAATAACTAATACCAAGTTCCAGATAGGCCGCCGGTACTCTCTTCGAAGATGGATAGGAATTTATGAAATCACGAAACATATCCTTGACCCGCTCCAGATCGGCACCGGGGTGATGACTGGCCAGCTTTTTTCTGAGCTCAGCCGAACGCCAGAGGGCGGACTCCGCCGCTGGATTGTCAGGGAAATTAAGATAGATCTGATAGAGATATCTGGCGGCCGAGGCCTGATTATTCATGGATAGATCACGCTTCGCTTTTTGAAGCAGATCTTTAATGACCCGGCGAGTCTCGCTCCGGTTGCGTTTATGATGCGGGGCAGGTTTTTTGTTCCCTTCGACCATAGCCTTGGGATTTGCCGTCCAGGCCGCAGGGACAGCGGTGAGAGAAATTATGCCAAGGCAGAAGGCGGCCAGAATAAGGAAGAAATAACGAGAGTGATTAACGGCCTTTTGTCTGCCAAAGTCCCTTTTATGTCGAGCTTTGCCGTCTCCCATCAGCTTATTCATTTACTACATGCTAACCGCTGGTTTTACCAGTTTATAGCGCTTCATCTTTTCTATAAGGGTTGTCCTGTTGACATTCAGAAGCTTGGCCGCCTGATTGTTGATCCAATTCACCTGATTCAGAGCCTTGATAATAATCTCCTTTTCATAATCCGCCACCGCCTGTTGGAGATAGAACCCCTGGGGGGGGATTTCAGTGGCCAGGCCTGCCCCAGCAATTGGCCGGCAATCTAAAATCTTCTCGGGCAGATCAGCCACGCTTATCTCTTCGGCCAAGGCCAGAATAACCATCCGCTCAATAATATTTTCCAGTTCCCGAACATTACCGGGCCAGTGATAGCGAAGTAGGTGGCCCATGGCCTCCTGAGAAATTCCGGAGATGCGGTGATTCTTGTCAGCCGTAAAAAGCTGAATAAAATATTCCGTCAGCAGGGGAATATCGGCCTGTCGTTCCCGCAGGGGGGGCACCATGACCGGAATGACATTTAAGCGGTAAAAAAGATCCTCCCGGAAACGGCCCTGCCGCAATTCATCCTCTAAGCAGCGATTGGTGGCGGCAACTACCCGGAAATCAGATTTAATAGTCTGGGTGCCTCCTACCCGCTCGAACTCCCTCTCCTGAAGAACCCGTAGAAGCTTGACTTGCAGCATGGGACTCATTTCAGATATTTCGTCTAAAAATACCGTTCCGCCGTGGGCAAGTTCAAAACGGCCAATCCGGGTACGAATGGCATGAGTAAAGGCCCCCTTCTCGTGGCCAAAAAGCTCACTTTCTAAAAGCTCAGCCGGAATGGCACCACAATTAACCGGCACAAAGGGGTTTTTCTGCCGCGTCCCCTGTTGATGAATAGCACGAGCCACCAATTCTTTGCCAGTACCTGATTCACCTTGAATCAGGATGGTGGTATCGGTCTCCGCCACCTTGTCAATAAGGCTGAAGAGCTGCCGCATACGGGCGCAGGCCCCTATGATACCGGCAAACCGGTCAATATTTTCTGGTGGAGAACCACTCATCAGTTTTTAATTTTTTCCATGTTCAACCTTATCCATTATTATCTTCAAACCCAGATTTTACGACCTTTCCATGACAATATCTATAAAAAAGTACCATTTTTCGCCTTATCGCAATAATAACCTTGATAAATAACTACATTTTTTCCAAAATTACATTATTATTCAGTAACTGTTCAGTTGCACCCCATTTTTGTCCGTTTCGCCCTCCTCGCGTACAGGAAGTATCGGGGGCTGCGCTTTCCTGAACAGTTACGGTTATTCATTTATTAGATTAAGAAACTCAGAGAGAGCATCGTGCGCAACTCATGAACCCAGAAATAAGCCAGCCCACAATTATAGAGTTCATCAAGGTAAATAAAATTTATCCGCCGGATGTGGTCGCCCTGCGGGATGTCTCATTCAGCATCAAAGCCGGAGAGATGATCTTTCTAACCGGTATCAGCGGGGCTGGAAAATCTACCCTGCTGAAGCTTATATGCGCCATGGAGCACCCCACCAAGGGGCTTATAGATGTGCTGGGCCGGGAGCTGACCAGCATCACTCCCGCCGAGATGCAGCTTCTGCGCCAGAAAATCGGCATGGCTTATCAGGACTTTAAGCTCCTGCCCGGCCTCACGGTTTACCAGAACATCGCCATGCCCATGGAGGTTACCTATACCCCGAACCGCACAATCAAGGATCGGATAAACTATCTCCTTGATCTCCTGAACCTGATGGATAAAAAACATATCAGGGCCGGGAAGTTGTCAAGGGGTGAACAGCAGCGGGCCGCCCTGGCCCGGGCCGCTGCCAATTACCCGCCCATCCTGCTGGCCGATGAGCCCACCGGTAATCTGGATCAGGAGAATGCCAGACTGGTGATGAAACTGTTTGACCAACTCAATCGGGCGGGCAGCACCATTATCATTGCCACCCATGACCCCTTGATTCTGCGTGATTACTCGGCCGCCCAAACCCTGGAGATACGGCAGGGGGAACTTATTAGAAGTGATGTCCCAGCCCCTGAGGACAAAAGCAACTATTCAGATAAGGCCTGTAAACTATTTGTATAGTTACAAGATACGGAGATAAAGACCTTGAAGTTATCCGCCATCCTGACGCAAACGGTTAGAAACCTCAGACAGACCTGGGGCTCACAGATAATGACTCTGGCAACCGTTACCCTGTCGGTGCTGATTTTTTCCTTCTTTTTCCTGATTTTTTTGAACCTTAAACATGCCGGTATCCGCCTCGGAGACAATATACGGCTGCTGGTATATCTTGACCATCAACCAACGGCCGCGGCTCAGGCCAAGCTCAGCCGCGAAATTAGATCCTTTGGCCGGGTGGATAAAATAGTTTTCAAATCCAGCCAGGATGCCTTTGCCCAGCTTAAACGGCAATTGGGCCCTGATCGTGATGTTTTAGATGATTTTGACCCAGAATTTCTGCCGCCCTTCATCGAAGTTTATCCGCTCAGAAGCCTTTCATCTCTTTCCCACATTAACAATTTCGCCAATTTTCTGGCCACCCTGCCGGGAGCCCAAAAGGTGCAGTACGGCAGGGGCTGGATCGAGCGGTTGGGCTACTTCACTCAGCTTATCCGCCTGATTCTCTTCCTGAGTGGCGGGCTGCTTGTGCTTACCGCCACCTTCATGGTTTCCAGCACTATTCGTCTCACTGTGGTTTCAAGACGTCCTGAATTGGAGATTATGCGCCTCATCGGGGCCTCTAAAAGCTATATCCAGGCTCCTCTTATTCTTGAGGGGCTCTTGCAGGGCATCCTGGGTTCTGGACTGGGCATTGCCTGCCTTTACCTGCTTTTTAACTGGCTTCAGCATCACTTTAACGGCCCCGGTCTCTTCAAATTGCTCCAACTCACGTTTCTGCCCCCGGCCATGACCAGCGCAATTCTGGCTATAAGTATTTTGCTTTGCACCACGGGCAGCATTGTGTCAATCAGAAAATCACTGCGCCTCTAACCTTTAGAAACCCATGATCCGTCTTGTTGCGCTAACTATAATATTTTTTTTCGGCATGAACGCCTCACTAATGGCTGCGGTTGGGGGAAATACTACTCCGGCCGCCAAATTAAACCGTATCAGGGCGGCAATGGCCAACCAGCAGCAGAAAGTCAAGGAGAGTGGGATTCAGTCCTTCAATCTGGAGCAGGAATTAAAAAAAATTGATCTGCATCTGCGGGTGGAGGGTCAGAAACTACGAGACATCCAGCAAAAATTAAACCGGCAGGAGGATTACCTGCAGGCCAAAGAGCAAGAGACAAAGCTCATAGTCAAGCAGAAAGAGGCCATTAAAGGGCATGTAAAAAGGCGCCTGACGGCCTTTTTCAAAATGGGCGGCGTCACCCTTGTCAACGCTGTTTTTGCTGCCCACAGCCTGTCGGAGGCCATAAACACAAGAGAAGAATTCAGGTTTATGCTCCGGCATGACCGGAAAATAATCGAGCGCTACCGAACTAAAATTTCTCTCCTGCGGGAGGCCTTGAAAAACATAACCGCCAGCAAAAACAAGATATTAGGCATAATTAATGAGGAGAAAGTCCAGGAGCAGCAACTCATAGACAGCAGAATGAAACGCCAAAGGCTGTTAAAGCGGGTCAGACTCCAGAAAGATCTTTATCAACAGGCCCTGCGGGAGATGGCGGCTGGCGCCGCAAGTCTTGAGGCCAAAATTAATAAATCCCAGGTACCCATGATTCGGGCGCGGCGGCGGAAGATCATTAGGGCTCACCGCTCACAGCCGCGGCACACCATTCTCGTAAGCGGCTTCGCGGCCATGAAGGGACGGCTGGCCCCACCGGTAAGCGGAAAAATAAACCGTTTTTTTGGTTCTCAAAATGGTAAATTTGGCCTCAAAATAAATTTCCCCGGTCTTGATTTCACCCCTGCCGGTGATCTCAAGGTCAGGGCTGTTTTTGCTGGTAAGATTATTTTTGCCGGTTATTTAGCCGCCTATGGCAATACCGTTATCATAGATCATGGTCAACAATATTACACCCTGCTTTCCGGCCTGGCCTCGATTTACAAAAAAACTGGCGATATCCTCCAAGGGGCTGAAGTTATCGGCCTGGCTGGCGGCGATGGTCTGCTTCACAAGGGGCTGCATTTTGAATTACGCTATGGTTCTATCCCCATTGACCCTTTACCCTGGCTGGCCGGAAACTGGAAAATAGCGCCGGGTGAAGACTCCGGGGCGCAGAAAAAAAACGAGGCTGACAATAAACCCGCAACCACAAAACCTTAACCAAGACAAAACGACATGACCATTAAAAAAATAATCATCATAGCTGCCATCGTCTTGAGCATGGGACTAACTAACAGCAAACCGGCAGCGGCCGGGGATCATAACACCTATAGGAGCCTGGAAAAATTCGCCGATGTTATCAATCTGCTGGAAAAGGATTATGTGGAGCCCATCAACGCCGACAAGTTGATTCAGGGGGCCATCAAAGGGATGATCGCCTCGCTTGATCCCCACTCATCCTATATGACTGCTGAGAATTTCAAGGATTTACAGATCGAGACCAATGGCAGCTTCAGCGGTATCGGCATTGAAATAACCATAAAAAACGGCGGGCTGGTGATAGTTTCCCCCATTGAGGGCACCCCCGCTTATCAGCAGGGCTTGAAGGCGGGTGATCGCATCATTAAGATCAACGGCATCTACACCAAGGATATGGATATGATGGCGGCGATAAAACTCCTGCGTGGCAAAAGAGGGAGCAAGGTTACAATCTCCATCTACCGCCGGGGCTGGCCTAAACTGCGTAAATTTACTATAACCCGTGATGTTATCCCTCTGCACAGCGTCAAAAGCAAAATTTTAGAGCCTGGATATGCCTATCTGCGCATCACCAGTTTTCAGGCCAAGACCACCAAGGATACCTTGAGCGCCTTAAAGAGGCTGAGTAAGCAAGGCCCAGTTAAGGGCCTGATACTTGACCTGCGTAATAATCCTGGCGGCTTATTAGAGCAGGCAATAGGGATTGCGGATATTTTTATGGACAAGGGAATAATTGTCTCAACCAAAGGGCGGCTGGCGGATCAAAATATGGTCTATCGAGCCCACAGGGGTGCGGTTTCCTATGATTTCCCCATTATAGTCCTCATTAATGGCGGCAGCGCCAGTGCCTCGGAGATAGTAGCCGGGGCACTGCAGGACAGCGGGCGAGCCCTTATTCTCGGAGTCCAAAGCTTTGGCAAAGGCTCCGTACAGACAGTATTCCCCTTAAATAACGGGGCTGGACTGCGCCTGACCACCGCGAGATATTATACGCCCAGCGGTCGTTCGATTCAGGCTCGGGGCGTTACCCCTGATATAATAGTGCCTCTGCTGCAGGATCACGCCAATGGCGGGGGACGGACATTTATCCGTGAAAAGGATCTTAAGCACCATATGAAGAATGATAATAAAATTGGTCGGAGCAAAGCCAGGAAATCGCCGATAAGCGCCGCTGATAATCAGTTAAATGCCGCTCTGAAAATATTAGAGGGCTTGCCGGTGTTAAAGAAACCGGCAATTTGAACCGGGGGGTGGGGATTGGGCGGGGCGGACTGATTTAGTGGGATTATGTTCCTTCCAGGCGGCGGCGCTGCAGGGCGAGACCCTGCTGCTTGAAATTATACTGGATAATTTCTTCCCGGTCTTTCTCCATTATGAGCTTAAAATGGCATGAGACCCGTTGGCGGTCTTCTTTGCCGGCTTTTTCCGGCTGGCACTCTACCACCTCGCCGAAACAAGCAATAAATGTATTGTCGGCCGGGAACACAATGTAGAATTCCAGCAAATTGCCCCTGACATATTTTTTAGTACTCCAGAAGGCCAGGCCGTTACCGGCAATATTAACCTCCTGTAGGGTTAATTTGTCTAACAGCGAAGGGTTGTAGTCCACCTTCTTGAGCAGGACGTTAAGTTTGGCATCCATGTGACGCAGGAAGTCGGCCATATCTGCATCCCGCTCCTTTAGTCTCTCCAGAGCCGCCCGAGCGCCGACAAAGGTTCTGATATTGCTCAACTCTGGCCGTTCATAGAGACTGATACCATTGTCTAAATCCTGTTTTATCCTCACAAAATCATCCTTTGAAACATGGTGGACGGCAAACATTATCCGGCTGTCCACCCTGACGGACTGACGTTTATCTTCTCCGTTCATATTGTAGTTAGCCTCTTATTTTTAGGATACAAAATTATTTGTCCTTTTTATAAGCCTGCGGCCTATTGTGAAATCACCGGTTCCAGCTTGGGTTGCAGTAATTCCTTCAAACCGGCAAAGGTCGAGGCGCGCTGATTAACCTTGATTTTAAACTCAACCCGGCGGTTACGGGAACGGCCGACTGCGGTATCATTACTCACCAGAGGCCGGCCATCGGCATACCCCACAGCCGACATGTGATTAGTCGGAATATGAAATTTACTGGCCCAGTAATTTACCACCGCCACACTGCGGGCCGTTGACAGATCCCAGTTGGAGACGAATTTTCCGCCTTTACGCAGGGGGATATTATCCGTATGGCCGCTGACTACAACCGACGAACCTGTTTGCTTGATAATCTCGCCGATTTTATTCAGCAGGGTCTTAAACTGCGGCCGTAACTGGGCCTGGCCGGATTTAAATCCCAGGGCATCCTTGACCCGTACCACCACCCCGTCATGAGTCATCTCCACATCCACCATACCGCCCTGTTCCATGGCCACCACGTCATTGATATCTCGCTGTACCCTGACCGCCATGGGGGTGGAAATAAAATCAGTGGCCACCATCAGCTGGCCCTGTGGAGTGCCGTCGAAATGTTCCTTCTTCTGAATGCCGAAGGCGTCTTTCATGGAACCCGCCGCCTGGCGGTATTTGGGAGCATCCATGGTAGAAAAAGACAGGAGCAAAACAAAAAAACAGAGGAGGAGCGACATCAAATCCGAGAATGTACACATCCACAGCGGGGCACCCGGCGGACACTCCTGCTTAACTTCGTCGTCATCAGCCATTTTTTCTTACTCCATCGATCAAGTTCACCTGCCGCTACAACCAAAGCATCATCGACACACCCTGTCACTAATGTAAAATCGGGGATCAAGTCTACGGGACTTAAAAACATATAGCAGGGTGGCAACAATGACCGCAATAGACCACCATGGGATTTCCCGACATTCTTTTGTTTATTTACTGCTGACTATTTGTTCAATGGCATATTCGGTTAAATCAATCATTGTTTATACCATCCACGTTCCTTCTGCATAGGCAGACGAAGATTCTATTACACGATTTTCAATGTCACCGTTTAATTTATCCTGTTCCTTTTTTATCGGATTTTCCAAGATATATTGAGCGACACGCTGATATTCACTTTCATTGCGAATAATATGTTCCCAATAATTGCGCTGCCACAATTTTTTATCAAACCGTTGCCAACCATGTTGTTTTACCCCGTCAATATATCGTTTGGTGGTCAATGTTTTATACCGATGCGCAATATCCCCCAACCCCGTTGGGGGGGGGTGGGGCCCCTACTGGTTCTATTTTTTCTCTCCTGATCCTCGGTCTTTGGGCGGTAGAAAGGTCTCAAGAAATTCCTCCATTACCCTGGGGTTTATACCCTTTAAAATTCCTAAAACACCTTCGATAATCAGTCGCCGGTTACGTTCCTCTTCCTGACAGCGGAGGGCCAGCTTGTCGGCGATGGGCAGGGCAAAAAGGTTGGCAATCAAGGCTCCATACAGGGTGGTGAGAAGGGCCACTGCCATGGATGGGCCGATGGAGGCCGGATCACTCATATTGGAGAGCATCTGTACCAGACCGATGAGGGTACCAACCATGCCGAAGGCTGGGGCTGAATCCCCTATTCCGGCAAAGACCTGACGCCCCAGACCATGTCTTTGAATGGTGAGATTAACCTCCTTTTTCAAGACCTCCTCGATAAAATCCGCTTCATGACCATCAACACAATACATAATGGCTTTTTTAAGAAAAGGATCCTCAATAGGTTGCTGTTCCAGAACAATGAGGCCGTTTTTACGGGCAATATTGGCGAGATTAACAATCTCGGTAATAATATGCTGCGGGACGCTTATCTTGGAGAAGAAGGCGTTCATGGCCACCTTAACGGAGTTTATAACGTCTCCCATGCCAAAACGAATAAAGGCGGTGGCCGCCGTGCCGCCAAAGACAATCAATACCGAGGGAATATTGACAAAGAGCAGCAGAGAGCCACCGGAGGCAATGGCCCATACGATTAGTAAGGATCCGCCTATCAGGCCAATAACGGTTGCTATATCCATTAGTTTCTACCTGTAACCTGAATATTATGGGAGAATGTCCTCTAAGGGTAGCGACATCTTAAAACTATGACTATCATCCGGATAACGTCCATCACGCACCTCATGCTTATAGGCCAGAACGGCATCCTTAATCTGGGGAGCCAGGTGGGCGTATGATTTCACAAAACTGGGTACGAATTTTTCAAACATCCCCAGGAGGTCATGGGTCACCAGAACCTGGCCGTCACAGCTGGCTCCGGCCCCGATACCGATGGTGGGGATGGTTAATTCCTGACTAATCAACTCCGCGAGTGAGGCAGGAATGCATTCCAGTACCAGGGCAAAGGCCCCGGCATCCTGTAGCCCCCTGGCCATGCCGAGAAGGTTACGAGCCGAATTCAGATCCCGGCCCTGCACCTTATAGCCCCCTAACTGGCCGGCCGTCTGCGGGGTCAACCCGATATGGCCCATAACCGGCACCCCAGCCTTGACTATGGCGCTGACAGTGGGGCAGGCCTCAAGACCACCCTCCAGTTTTACGGCATCACAACCGGCCTCCTTCATAAAACGACCGGCGTTGTGGACAGCCTCCGGCAGGGAGGTCTGGTAAGACATAAAGGGCATATCGCCGACAATGAGGGTTTGCAAGGCCCCCCGGCGCACCGCTTTGGCGTGATGAATCATCTCATCCATAGTTACCGGCACGGTGGAATCGTAGCCCAGAACCACCATTCCGAGAGAATCCCCAACCAGTAACATATCAATTTCGGCATTCTCGATCAGACTGGCAAAGCTGGCATCATAGGCGGTGAGCATAGTGATTTTTTCCCCCTTGCCTTTCATCGCTCCAATATCGGCTACCGTCAATTTCCCTGCCATTTTCCTATCTCCATGGATTGTCTGACCTTCATTATAGCAAAAAAAAAATGGGTTATTTGATTTTTTTGCAACTATTCACTCTGAGGCCTGAAAACACCAGGCACCAGAGTGAATTTTGTATATGTCATAATGCTTCAGGCTTGATGTTTTCCTCTTGTACTGACGGCTCCTGTTTGTTATTTATTCCCAGCCTCTCGTTCCCCAAAAAGCATGGCCTGGTTAGGGGAGTTGGTTAGAGGGCGGCCAAAGTGTTCATAGGCGGCGGCGGTGACCATGCGGCCGCGGGGAGTGCGGAGCAGAAAACCAGATTGAATCAAGAATGGTTCATAAACATCCTCCAGGGTATTCCTCTCCTCGCAGACCACGGCGGCCAAGGTATCAAGCCCCAGGGGGCCGCCCTGAAATTTATCAATGATGGTCAACAGTATCCGCTGATCCATATCGTCTAAACCCAGTTCATCCACCTTGAGCATGGCAAGGGCCTGCCGGGCGACCTGTCGGCTGACCCGGCCATTGGCCCGTACTTCGGCGTAATCACGCACCCTCTTCAAGAGACGGTTGGCAATCCGGGGGGTACCCCTGGAGCGGCGGCCCAGTTCTTCGGCCCCGGCATCATCCATGGCGATTTTCAGCATTTGCGCCGAACGTTTAACAATCCGCACCAATTCATCGGGCTGATAATATTCCAGCCGCAGAATCACCCCAAAGCGGTCGCGCAGAGGCGGGGTCAGGAGACCAGTACGGGTGGTGGCCCCCACCAGGGTAAAACGGGGCAGGGACATCTTAACGGATTTGGCGCCCGGCCCTTGGCCAATAATGAGATCAAGCTCATAATCCTCCATGGCCGGGTAGAGAATCTCCTCCACAACATGGTTAAGGCGGTGAATCTCGTCAATAAAAAGAATATCGCCTTCCTGTAGACTGGTGAGAATCGCGGCCAGATCACCGGCCTTTTCAATCACCGGGCCGGAGGTAACCTTGATATTGGCCCCCATCTCATTGGCGATGATATAGGCCAGGGTGGTCTTGCCCAGGCCGGGAAAACCGTGAAAGAGAATATGATCCACCGGCTCCTGGCGGCTTTGAGCGGCGGTCAGGGCAATGAAGAGATTTTCTTTTAAGGTCTCCTGGCCGATATAATCACGCAGATACCGGGGCCGCAGAGAAACATCCTCGGCAAGTTCCGGAGGTTCTGCTCTGGCACTGACCAGTCGTTCTTCGTGGTTCACGCCAATGACCTCAGGGTTAGACGTAATATTTCCTCAATTGGCGGTTCCGGCAGTCCGGCCGGCAGCCCGGCTACGACCTTTTCCAGGGCTTTTTCGGCCTGGGCCGTTGGATAACCGAGATTGATCAGGGCGGAGATAACATCCTGGGCGGTCTCGGAGCCGGAGGAGCTTTTGGTGCTGGCCGGAGTTTCATTGGTGCTGAGGTCGGCAAAATCCCGCACCTTATCCTTTAACTCGAGGCACAGACGTTCAGCCGTTTTTTTTCCTATTCCCGGCAATTTAACCAGGACTGTAAGATCATCACTCATGATGGCCCGGGCCAGTTGGGCCGGGGCGGCGGCGGAGAGGATATTCAAGGCCAGCTTGGGCCCCACTCCAGACACCCCGAGGAGGACAACGAACAACTCTCTGGCTTCCGCCTCAAGAAAACCATACAGGGCGATGGCGTCTTCCCGGACATTGGTATAGATATGCAGGAATATCGCCCCGCCAGTCTCTGGCAGACGGGACATGCCCTCCCGGCAAAAGGCAACATCATAGCCCACCCCGGCTACCTCGACAATGAGACGGCCAGGCGACTTATATTGCAGAATCCCTTTTAATGAGGCAATCATAATAAATTATCGCGTTTGATTAACAAGATGACTGGCGAGGCAAAGAGCAATGGCCAGGGCATCGGCGGCATCCTCGCTGGGCTGGGCGTTAAGACTGAGCAGAAGGCGAACCATATGCTGAACCTGAGGCTTGGCGGCCTGACCATAACCGGCTACCGCCTGCTTGACCTGTTTGGCGGTGAACTCACTAACCGCCAGAGAGTGGCTCATGGCCGCCACAATAATCGCCCCCCGGGCCTGGCCAAGTTTGAGAGCCGAGCGGGGATTGCGGGCAAAAAATATATCTTCCACCGCAGCCGCCTGCGGCTTATGAGTGGAGATGACATCATTAATCCCGGCATATATTTCATGCAGACGATAGGGAAAGTCCTGTCGGGTATCGGTTTTAATTACCCCGCAGGCCACGAAAACGGTTTCCCGTTCCTGGAGATCAATAACCCCGTAGCCCGTTATTCGAGAACCCGGATCAAGACCAAGGATACGCAGAGGGGGGGTGGCTTTTTTGTAAGCGTTCAATAAACCATACTCTTGACTTTATACTATCTCGGAATGTAGCGCTACGATTCGGATCGTATGCCAGTGTTACATAAGCCCCTTATGATAAAGACTCCATTATGGCATCATCAATATCAAAATTGGCATAGACGTTCTGGACATCTTCATTATCTTCCAGAGCATCCATCAGCCGGATAATTCGGGCCGCCACCTTCTCTTCTGTAATATCCACCGTGGTCTGAGGCAGCATGGTAATTGAGGCCTCAACAATCTTAACTCCGCTCTTTTCAAGGGACTCACGTACGTCATTGAAATCACCCGGTTCAGTCAGAACCTGAAAAACCTCGCCATCATCAGCAACATCATCGGCCCCAGCCTCTAAGGCCAAATCCATTAATTCATCCTCAGTGGTGGATGAACTCTCTACCTGGATCATCCCCTTCTGGTCAAAGAGAAACGACACACAGCCGCTCTCGGCCATATTACCACCATTCTTACTAAAACAATAACGGACATCGGCCACCGTACGATTCTTATTATCAGTGAGGCATTCCACCAGCACCGCTACCCCGCCGGGGGCGTATCCTTCGTAGATAATCTCTTCATACATGGCTCCTTCAAGATCGCCGGTACCCTTTTTTATGCCTCGTTCAATATTATCCTTGGGCATGTTCTCGTTTTTGGCTGCCGCAATGGCGGAACGTAGCCGCGGGTTACCGCCAGGATCACCACCGCCCATGCGGGCCGCCACGGTAATCTCCTTAATTAGCCGGGTAAATATCTTGCCGCGCTTGGCATCAGCGGCCCCCTTTTTCCTCTTGATTGTGCTCCATTTTGAATGTCCAGACACCTCATCCTCCTTAAAACTTTTCAGTTAATTCTTAAAGTCCAGTCCAAGAATAAAAAGCTCCCTGCTCTCCCGGCGGGAGCTTTTGGGCTTAACAATCCTGCTATTTGTGAAGCACAGCCGCACCGTATCATAAAACTCTTTAAAATCCTCGCCCTCGAAGACCTTGCAGTAGAAACATCCTCCAGGGCGCAAAAATTCATTGCAGAGGGCAAAAGCCCGCCGGGACAACTCCAGAGACTTCTGCTGATCGGCCCATTTGTTGCCGGTGGTATTCGGTGCCATATCACTCAGCAAGGTGTCAAAAGAAGAGCTGTGAGCCCGGATGGTCTCCAGAGTTTCAGCCTCGGTAATGTCACCCCTGATAAATTCTATCCGGGAGCGTCCGGACTGCCGCATGGGTTTTCCATCCTGCAGATCAACTCCCACTACCAGCCCCTGGGGGCCCAAGATCTTGGAGGCGTAGATAGACCAACTGCCTGGATAACTGCCGATATCCAGCACCTTATGGCCACGTTTGAGAAAATGATACTTGTCCTGGGCCTCCTCCAGCTTATAGACTGAACGAGCCGGATATTTTTCACGCTTGGCCTTTTTGAAATAATAATCCTGAACTTTTTTCACAGGCTGAAATTAGTGTATTTTGGCGATATTGACAACTAAAAACAAATAATCGTCATATAAGACGGGACAGTGAGCTGCTACTGCTGGTTTTAGAGATTAAATCCGGCTGACAGAAATTCGATATTTGGACTACTTAATCAGAATTATGATTCTTCCAGATCCCAAGAGCCTGAGTATAGACCTTGGAGCGAGACAGGCCCAGGTCGGCGGTTAGACGCCGTACCGCGTCTTTCAGAGATACCCCGCTCTGCCGCTGCCAGGTCAGAAGCTCGATTATGTCGTCGCTCTCCGGCCGGGGCGGGAGGTCAGCGCGGCCTTCAATCAACAGAACATATTCCCCCCGGACGCGGGGCAGATCACGCAGAACGGCGATAATATCCGTCAGCTTGCCGCGTTGGCAATGCTCATAAATCTTGGTCAATTCCTTGCAGAGGGCGGCGGGGCGGTCTCCAAGAATATCAAGACAAGCGCTGAGAGTTTTTAAGAGTCGATGGGGAGATTCATAAAATATCAACAAGGCAGGTTCGGAAGCCAGCAAAAGCAGGGCTTTACGGCGCTCATTGCTTCTGGGGGGCAGAAAGCCGCAGAACAAGAAATTTTCCGCCTCCATTCCGGCCATACTGATGGCCGTGGTCAAGGCCGACGGCCCAGGTATGGGGGTCACCCTTATGTCTGCCTGTCGGGCCTCCCGCACCAATATATAACCAGGATCAGATATACATGGCACCCCGGCATCCGAAACCAGAGCCACATCCCTGCCAGCCTTGAGGGCAGTAATAATTTGCGCCGCCCGGCTAACCTCCTGGCCCCGATAATAGCTGATAAGCGGCGTATTGATTTTAAAGTGGGTCAGGAGTTTACGGGTCTGCCGGGTGTCCTCACAGGCTATCAGGGAGACCTCAGCGAGAATACGCAGAGCCCGCAGGGTGATATCCTCAAGGTTGCCAATGGGCGTTGCCACTACATAGAGCAGTCCGGAGGAATCCCCATGCTCTCCATCTCTGTCAATTCTTTTATCAATCACGGCCCTTTTTTAAACTGGAAAGCCGATACTGTAAAGTGAAAACCAGCACTAACGCAAATTACCTTATCTGGATGACGCGAGACTAACGGAGAATGTTTAACCGACAGTGTAATTTGGGCTCTTAAGGCGTAATTATCAATAAAAACCTTGGACTATACCCGTCTGATAATTTAGAATCAGCTAAGATACTTAATTTTTTTCCAGGAGAATAAATATTTGTTAATCCAACTATGTCTGTCTTGTGGACTGGCCATAATCATCTCAGCCCTGTGTAGTATCGCCGAGGCCGCCCTGTATTCCATTCCCATAAGCCATATTGAGGTATTGGACAGGGCTGGCAAGTCCTCCGGTAAAATCCTGAAAAAATTAAAGCGGGATATCCATAAACCGATTATCGCCATTCTGACCTTAAACACCATTGCCAATACCATGGGGGCGGCCATTGCCGGGGCGGCGGCGACGGAATTCTTCGGCAGTAGATATCTTGGTATATTCTCGGCCATCTTCACCTTGAGTATTCTTGTTTTTTCCGAAATAATTCCGAAAACCGCCGGGGTGGTCTATTGTAAGGAGGTGGGCCCTTTTATGGCCTATCCCCTCATGTGGCTGGTCAATATCCTCAAGCCCTTTGTCTGGTTTTGTCAACGCCTCACCAATATTATCTCCCGTTCCAACCCGCAGTCCTTGGTTTCGGCCAAGGAAATCAGAGCTATTGCCATGATGAGCCAGAAATCGGGTGATATCAGCCGGCAGGAGGAAAAAATAATCGTCAATATCCTTGATCTGAAATATAAAACCGCCCGCAAGGCCATGACCCCAATGCCGGTGGCCTTCACCCTGCCGTCTCAGATGACGATTGAGGAGGCCAATGAATTAAAGGATAAATGGAATCTGCACAGCCGGGTACCGGTCTATAACCAGAATCCGGACGATATAGTGGGAATTGTCCTGCGTAAGGATGTTCTGCTCCAGGCGGCGGAAGGTAATATCAGCCTGCGGCTGGCGGAGCTTATGGATGAGCCCCATTTCGTGCCGGAATCCGTCCCGCTGCCCAATATCCTGCTGGATTTTTTTGAACAGCGCCAGCATCTCTTCATCGTGGTTGATGAATATGGCGGCGCTACGGGGATAATCAGCCTGGAAGACGTTATTGAAGAAATTATGGGAGAGGAGATAATGGACGAATCAGACAAGACCCGCGACATGCGGGCTCTGGCCCGTTTCAAACAGATAACCAGCCACAAGGAATAGGGCGGTATTCACTTGGCAAACCAGCGATGCCATATATCCTTCCAGCCCCCGGCCTCCTCCTGCTCAGTGCTTTGGATAATCTCCCGCATCTCATCACTGCCCGCGGGTTGCAAAAAGGCCACCCCGAGACGAAAACGCCGCCCTTCATGACCGTCAGCCACATGGAACCATATGGGACGGCAGATAATCTCAACCTCATTCGTTGTAAGTTCCAGCACCTGATTCTCATCTTCCAGGGGCGATTCCACCAGGTGATATTGGCCGAATTTGAGATGGTCTACCAATAAAGCGGCTCCGCCAGGGGAAATGTTACAAAGCAGTCCCACTTCCGGCCCGGCCAGATTCCGCCCGTCAATAGCGGATTTAAGCAGCAGGCTGGCTGGCATTAAACATTCATAACGTTCCGCAACCCGTTTTTGTTTTTTCATAATCCCTCTCTTTTTCGCTGCTTAATAAACATTTAATTGTAACTATTTAGGTGTGACTGTAAATTGCCCTTAATTCGTAACCGTAACTTCAGTAAAGCGCGGACTTCGAGATGGGGTACAGCTCTGAATGGTCACAATTATATATGCCGTTCGTCATCCCAAATGTCAATTATAGTTTTTCAACCTTTGCTGCTTTTGTAATATCGTGCTACCCAAAAGTTTAATCAGCTGAGATCGTTTTACTTTTTTGTGTTTATATGCCATCATAATTTTGGATTACCCTTTATAAATACGACTGTATTTGATACACTAAGCTTATTTGGTACATTTGCTGACTTCGTAAAAAACTGATTTTTACAATTTACTCAAATTTTAACTATGAATATTTCAACTACTACAAACGATCCATGGCGCTGTGCCGCCGATATGCAGGTCTATTTTGTCCATGATAGTCTGCAAACCAGACTGCCGGAGGCGGTGCTGAGCAAAATAGAAAAGGTGCGGCAGGCTGGTGATTTCCCTGGTCGGCAAGAGGGAACGCTGTCTTTTTATCCAGAGAGTGAGCAGGGCTGTGCTGCCAGCCGGGTTCTTGTTATTGGTCTGGGTAAGGGGGATCTAAACGGTGAGGCTTTCCGGGGTGCCGGTGGTCGTATTGCCCAAAATGTTAAAAAGATCAAGGCGGCCAAAATTGTTGTTGCCCTGCCGGAAGAACTCGAATGTCCGGCTCAAGAGATGAATCAGTACATAGTAGAAGGCCTTGTCCTGGGGAACTATCAATTCAGTAAATATAAGACTGTCGAGGAAGATGATGAACCGCATAATTTAATCAGTGAGCTAATCATAGCCACGACTGTTCAGGGGGGCATCGTTGCCATGAAGCGCGGCCTCGTAAGCGCTGAATCGGTCTGTCTGGCCAGGGATATGGCAAATGAGCCGGGCAACCATTGGACAGCGGAAGATTTTGCCGGTTATGCCCGGAAATTGGCGGCAGAATTTGATATGCCATGTAAGATTCTGGGAAAGAGTGAATTGCGGCAATTGAAGATGGGCGGTCTGCTTGGCGTTAATCAGGGGACGATAGCTCCGCCCCGTCTAATTATGTTGGAGTATCGTACCGGTCGTCAAGTACCCACTCTGATGCTGGTTGGTAAGGGACTTACCTTTGATTCCGGCGGTATTTCCCTGAAGCCCAGCGCTGGTATGCAGGATATGAAGTATGATATGTGCGGCGGAGCGGCGGTGCTGGCGGTTATGGCGGCCCTGGGCCGGGAACGGCCTGATAATGTGGATGTTGTGGCCGTGGTCCCGGCCACGGACAATATGCCGGGGCCTGGAGCTCTGAAGCCGGGTGACATTATCAGGCAGTATAGTGGTAAGACGGTAGAAATTATCAGTACCGATGCCGAGGGCCGTCTGATCCTGGCGGACGCTCTGAGTTATGGAATTAAACGCTTTAAACCGGAAATGGTAATTGATTTGGCCACCCTGACCGGGGCAGTAATTGTTGGTTTGGGGCATCATATGACCGGTCTGATGAGTAATGATGATGATCTGGCTCAACGGCTTTGCCGGGCTGGTGAACAGAGCGCTGAACCAGTTTGGCGGCTGCCCCTTGGCAAGGAGTACAGTAAACAGCTCAAATCGTTGACCGCTGACCTGAAAAATGTTGGGGATAAGGGGGCGGGCACCATAACTGCCGGCGCTTTTTTGCAGGAATTTATTAGTGATACCAAATGGGCTCATCTCGATATTGCTGGTACGGCCTGGAATTTTACTGAAAAGAGCTATGTTCCTCCCAAGGGGCCGTCCGGTGTCGGCGTCCGCCTTCTCCTGGAATTGATCAGGGAATGGCAGGCATGAAGTACAAAATTTTCAATTTTATAATTTTATAATTTTATATAACGTGAGGATATGAATGAAATTGCGCTGGCTGGCATGACCGTTCTTCTGGCCGAGGACGAAGAGATAAATACCGAGGTTGCGGTTAATATACTTGAGGATGAAGGTCTGCGGGTAACTGCCGTCCGTGACGGTCTTGAGGCGGTGAAATGCTATAAGGCTCGTTCCTTTGACATCGTTCTGATGGATATTATGATGCCGATGATGAACGGTTATCTCGCTGTGGTTGAGATCAGGAAGTTTGAGAAGTTTGAGCGTCGTACACCGGCCATTATTATTGCCATGAGCGCCCTTTCTGATCTGGACGAACGTCAGAAATGGCTAAAAAACGGGATAGACGGCTATGTGGCGAAGCCCATAGACTGGCCTGGTTTGTTTAGAAAGATCACCCATAATGCAGGCGGCAAAAGGGCGGCGAAACCTCAGGCAGAACTTTTGTCATGTGCCATTGACTACGAGCGCTTTGTTCGGGATATGTGTAATAAAAACCATGAGTTGGCTGTAAGCCTTATTAATAAATTTGTCAGCAGCCGGGTTGGTGAATTAATTAAGGCTGCCGAGGAGGCGGTTAAAGGTAAAGATGTTAAACGCCTGCGAGAGGTTTGTCATAGTATGATCGGCGTTTCCCGGAGTATGTGCGCTGATAGCCTGGCCAGGCGAGCCTCTGAACTACGGCAGTTGGCCATAGAGGGGAGCTGGCCTGCCATGCCTGGTATAATTGAGACCATGCGCAAATGCCATGATAATATAATGCGCTGGTGGGAAACTCGGTTATAACCAGAAACAAGAGATAGCAAAATAGCGGATGTACTTACCAAAGTTCTGTAGGTACTCAGTAAAGCACGCTCTTGACTTAATGTAATTTGTAATTTGTATGATGATTTATTGAATGAAAATACAGCATTGTTAATTAGGTATAGTTATTGTATGCTTCATTTTTTAATTCAAAATATGAGGTGTAATTATGCTATCGTGTCCAAAATGTCCTCACGATGTTTCTATAAAATCAGGGATTGCGTTACTGGCAAGCGAGATACGGAAACCGGGGAAAAACGGTGGGAATCGGTAAAAGCCAAGGCAACAGGCGATGTGATGACCGATTACTATAGGCCATATGAAGCGTTTGTTCCGGTAGAAAAACACACTCAGTCTAAGGCCGAAATATTCACAGTTGAAGGGTATAACAGTTTTTTCCGTCACTTTTTAGCAAGAATGCGTCGAAAAACAAAGTGCTACAGCAAGTGTAAAAAAATGCTCAAATACTCGTTCAAGCTCCTCATGACCAAATGGAATGGCGATCTCGCTATACTATATTAACAATGCCATATTTACACGATATTTAATCAAGTACTATGAGTTCCTTCTTTTTTGGGGGAAGTAAAGGGGGACGTCTATGATATTATGCTTTGTTGCTAAAATAATTTTTTAGTAGCTGATACAAAACGCATGAAGTCATAGACGTCCCCCTTGTACATACTGTGCTTCTAAATTATTCCACATTGATGCAGGAACACCTATTGCTAACTCGAGGCGATTAGCCGTTTCGTAGGAGATAGGCTGTTTTCCTTTGAAAATTCTGATTAATGACTGAACGGTAAGCCCCGTACGGATAGCAAGCTCTTTTTGCCTCATATCCAGAGCTTCCATTGTTTTCCGCAATGTTTCCCCTGGTGCAACAGCATAGTCTGGTTCAAAAGTATATTTATCAGTTGCTTGTACCGTACCATTGCCTCATTCCTCTAATTTTTAATGCGTATCAGCAATGTCGATGATTTCAATTTCAGTAATAGCCACCCAGTTAAGCCCACCCTCTACTCGTTCCGGAATCGAGTCGTCGGCAAGAATAAAAAGTAAGCGGTATGGGTACTCAAGGTCTATTAAAAATTGGCCTTTTCGATTTCCTGTTAATTCATGGCAACGAGCTGGTGGTACTCCGGATATATCTACTAAAGACTCTGCGGCGGCAAGTTCCATCATGCGTTGTTGGAGCTTCTTCCCACGTTTCAGGCTTAGACGTTTAATGGCTTCAACACTTTTGCTGCAGAGTTTTTTAAGAATTGCAAACTCGTAATTATTTTGATGCCGATCTCTATTTTAAAACCCATACCTGCCATTTCAGCCGGACAAGCGGCAGCGGGTAATTTCAAACATGATAACGGCGGCGGCCGCCGAGGCATTTAATGACTCCATGCCGCCGGCCATGGGAATTCTGATCAGAAAATCGCACTGCTCCTTTACCAGAGGCCTGATGCCCTTGTTTTCACTGCCGATTACTATGCAGACCGGCCCGTTAAAATCGGCCTCATAGAGACTTTGTCCGCCGTCACCGGCGGCTCCAAACACCCAGAATCCCTCTTTTTGCAGGGCCTTCAGGGCCTGGCTGATATTGTTTACCTGGCAGAGGTTTATGCGGCTCACTGCCCCCACTGAAACCTTGGCCACGGTACCGGAGAGCGGCGCGGCCCGGTCTTTGGCGAAGATAATCCCCTGGGCTCCGGCCGCCGCGGCCGAGCGTATAATGGCCCCGAAATTATGGGGATCCTGGATGGAGTCAAGGGCCACAATCAGGGGCTGATCTGCCTGGTGCCGGCGAATAATTCCGAGAAGTTCGTTTAGACCCATGACGGTAAATGGCCGGATGCGGGCCATTACCCCCTGATGCTTAACAACTGATGGCGATATTTCGTTTAAGTTCTCTATCAGGCTGTATGGAACTCCCTGACGACGGGCTGTTTCTACTATTTCTCCGGCCCGGGCCATGGTTTTCTGGAGCCAGAGCTCAAGAATCTGCGCCGGGCTTGAAGATAGCAGCTCCATGACCGGATGGATGCCCCAGATCAGATTGGTATCCTCAGCCTTGTGCCCCTTTTTCCGGTTTAAATTGGCCATGTCAAGGCCTCGCCCCGCATATCCCGGCCGCTGGCGGCCCGGATGGCAATGACAATCGCCTCAAATGTCTGGATAGCCATCTCTAAGTCATCATTAATAATCTGGTAGTCGTATTGCCCGGCCTGGGCCAACTCTCCGGCGGCGTTGGTGAGACGGGTGTGTAAACTTGCCGCATTTTCCGTCTGCCGGCCTTTGAGGCGGCGTTCAAGCTCGGCCATGGAGGGTGGAGCGATAAAGATGTAGGAGGCCGGCAGGCTGGCCGCAGCCTTGAGCTGCATGGCGCCCTGTACGTCAATATCCAGAATTACATCAACTCCGGCGGCTAACTGTTTTTGCACCGCCTTTCTGCTGGTACCATAATTATTATCATGCACCCTGGCCCATTCAAGAAAATCATTCTGCAGGCGCTTGGCCTCGAACTTCTCCATACTGACGAAATGATAATCGCGGCCGTCTTCTTCACCCGGCCGCGATTGTCTCGTGGTGTGGGAGATGGAAAAGGCCAGATTTGTCAGGCGGCCGAGAACCGGTTTGACAATACTGGTCTTGCCGGTACCGGAGGGGGCGGATACAACGAGGAGACGACCCGTACTCATGGCTTTTTCCCCATTTTATCTCCCAGTACAGCTCCGCTCATGGGTTGAAAACGTTGAACCAGGGTCTCCGGCTGTACGGATGAGAGTACCACATGACCGGAATCGGTGATAACAATGGCCCTGGTACGGCGGCCCTCACTGACATCAATCAGTTTATGGCTGTTCTTGGCATCATCCCGCAGTTTTTTCATGGGGGCTGATTTGGGATTGACCACTGCGATGATCCTGGCGGCCACCACTGAGTTGCCGAATCCGACATTGATTAATCTTTGTTCCATAATTTACTCCGTTTACTGTAACTATTTAACGAGGGCTGCAAATTACCCTCAACTCGTAACCGTAACTGTTCAGATGTATTCCAGCTCGGAGTCTACGCTTACCTCGTTTGTTTTGGCCTCCGAGTCTGTACTTACTGTACGTGAGGAGGGCGAAACGGACGGAAGATAGGGTGTAGCTGGATAGTTACTGTTTACTCAAGATTCTGGATTTGTTCCCGCAGCTTTTCCGTCTCATTCTTTAATTCTACCGTAAGGTGGATAATAGCGCTGTCATTAATTTTGGAGGCCATGGTGTTTATTTCCCGCAGAAATTCCTGCATGAGGAAATCAAGGCGGCGGCCCACGGGGGCGCTGTCATCTAAGAAATTCCTGAACTGTTGAATATGGCTTTTAAGGCGCACCAGCTCTTCAGTAATGTCGGATTTGTCGGCCAATATCGCCATTTCCTGAGCCAGGCGGCCGGGATCAATTTCAACGCCGTCTAAAAGGCGGGCGAGGCGGGACTTGCTGGCCTCCTCTTTCTGGCGCAGTAATCGCGGGGCTGCCGTCTCAATCTCGTCGGTAATGGTCTCAAAACCACTGAGTCGTTCCATGAGCTCAGTCTTTAAGGCCCGGCCCTCGGTCTGGCGCATGGTCAGGCAGGCCTCCAAGGCCTGGCGCAGGGCGGTCTCAATCTCCGCCCAGGTTTCGTCAAGATTCTCTTCAGGCTCGGCCTCGGTGATGATGCCGGGATATTGGGCCACAAGCCGTAAATCCGGGGCCTCTTGTTGTCCCAGTTCCTGGTTCAGGGCGAGCAATGACTGGTAATAGGCCTCAGCCAGAAGCCGGTTGGTGCGCAAGGTAACCTCTTCCGTCTTGCCGGGGGTATAGTTTATGACGATCTCAATATGTCCCCTGGACAGGCGCGGGGCGGCCGTTTTCTTGATTTTATCCTCTAACATGGCGTAACGGCGGGGAATTTTGATGCTGATATCACAAAAACGATGATTTACAGTACGGATTTCCACTGTCCACTGGCGGCGGCCCTGGAATTCTCCCCGGCCAAAGGCGGTCATACTCATGGGACTCATTTAATCACCTCCAGCAGTTCTTCCCGGCTCACCGTGGCCGTACCCACCTTACCCACCACAATCCCGGCCGCGAAATTGGCCAGGGTCGCGGCGGTCGCATAAGGCAGCCCGGCGGCCGTCCCCAGAGCCAGGGCGGCAATCACCGTATCTCCGGCCCCGGTAACATCGAATACCTCCCGGGCGACGGTGGGGATGGTGATGGTGGGTTTATGCCGTTCCACCAGACCCATTCCGGCCTCGCCCCTGGTGATCAGCACCGCTTCAAGATCAAGTTGGGCCAGCAGCTTTTGGCCCGCCTCTTTCAGGGAGGCCTCATCAACGATGCTGATTCCGGTTAATTGCTCGGCTTCATGATGATTGGGAGTGATAATGGAGGCCCCCATAAAGCGCTGGGGCAGATTGGGTTTGGGGTCGATAATCAAAGGGATATCCGGGTGGTCCTTCAGGCAGAGGCGCAGAAAATCCATTAACTGCGGGCTGATCATGCCTTTATTGTAATCGGAGACCACCACTGCCTGAAATTCGGCGATATGGGCGGTGATAAATTTTTTTATTTTCTCAAGATGAGGGCCGTTAATGGGAGTGTTGTCCTCGTGGTCAAAGCGTACCACCTGCTGATTGCGGGCGATAATTCTGGTCTTGACGGTGGTGGGGCGGCCGCTGAGACGGATCACTCCGCCTGGGTCAGACGAGAGGTCATGGAGCAGGGCCAGCATACGGCTGCCCATGTCGTCCTGGCCAATAGCCCCGCAGATAACGGCCTTGCCGCCCAGGGCGTAGATATTATTCAAAACATTGGCGGAACCGCCTAACAGCAGGTCGTCATGGGTGACATTTACCACCGGTACCGGGGCTTCCGGCGATATGCGGGAGACCTCCCCCCAGATAAAATGATCGATAATAAGATCGCCAAGCACCAGAACACGAAGGTTACTAAAGGACTTCAGAGCCTGGCGCAGGGCCGGAGTGTCAATATTTACCGGAATTTTATTTTTCATTATTTTTCATTATTTTTTTATTGTTTCCGTTTTTGGCTTTTTAAAAGATCAGGCGCAGATCAACATGAACTGTGTTGATCGATGGGGTGCAGCTG
>JAJSAA010000181.1 GCA_024274995.1 Deltaproteobacteria bacterium | reverse complement strand
CTGCAGTCTGATACCCGGTGGCAGTCATAGTATGCAGCAGTTAAATGAGGCCGGTGGGGTGCAGGCGGTAATGGCGGAGCTTTCCACCCTGCCCGATACCATTAATCTCGAGGTGATGACTGCCACCGGCAAGACCATGGGTGAGAACCTGAAGACGGCGGCGGTGCGGGATCGTGAGGTTATTAAACCAGCCGCTGCCCCCTATCACAAGATTGGCGGCATTGCCATTCTCTTTGGTTCTCTGGCTCCCGATGGCGGGGCGGTTAAACAGTCCGCCGTCAGCCCGGAGATGCTGGTACATTCCGGCCCGGCCCGAGTTTTTGACTCTGAGGAAGAGGCCCAGGAGGCTATTCTCGGCGGCAGGATTAAGCCCGGTGATGTGGTGGTACTGCGTTATCTCGGCCCCAAGGGCGGCCCCGGAATGCCGGAGATGCTCTCTCCCACTTCGGCCATTATCGGCATGGGGCTGGGGAACTCTGTCGCCCTGATAACCGACGGCCGTTTCTCTGGCGGTACCCAGGGGGCCTGTATAGGTCATGTTTCACCCGAGGCGGCCCTGGGCGGCCCCATCGCCCTCCTGCGTGAGGGCGATATAATTAAGATTAACATCAAGGAGCATAGTCTGGATATGGAGGTGGCGGAGGATGAATTAGCCCGCCGCCGTCAGCAGTGGCAGCCCCCGGAACCCCGGATAAAGAAGGGCTATGTGGCCCGTTATGCCAAAATGGTAACTTCCGGCAGTACCGGCGCGGTGTTAAACGATTCGTAAGGGGTAACTATTTTGCGAGGGCTACAAATACCACTCCTTAACTCGTAACCGTAACTTCAGGAAAGCGCAGACTCTGAGATGGGGTGTTGCTGGATAGTTACCGCTAATTTATTTATAAAATATGACGTGCGCCTGATTACTTTTATATATGCCTTTATCGGTCTGGGATATTTTGTCCTGTCGGCCGCCCCGGTCTGGGCCGGGATGGCTGATATGCCTTGGGAGGTGAAGGCGGACAAGATGTCCCGTTTCACCAATCCTGAATGTCTCGTGGCCGAGGGGCACGTGGTCATGACCCGTAAACAGGGGACGCTGAGCGGGGTGACCCCGGTGCTGACCACTACCGGGCCTAAGCCCCTGACTATTCACGGAGACTGGCTGCGTCTTGAGAAGGGGAATTTAATCAAGGTGCGGGGGCATGTGGTGCTTGATTCCGCCGCTGAACATATAACCGCTGAGATGGCCAATCTTGACTTGCGTAATCATACCGGCACCCTGCGCCATGCCACCCTCTACTTTCCCAAACGTCATGTCTATCTTGTCGGGGAAGAGGTGACGAAAACCGGGGAGTTGACCTATTATCTGCGGGATGGCTGGATTACCAAATGCGCCCCGGAGGCTGGCAAGGCCCCGCCCTGGAGCTTTGGCTGGAGCCGGGCCCATATTACCGAGGAGGGCTTTGCCCATTTTGTCAATGCCACCCTGCGGGTAAAGAACGTGCCGGTACTTTATTCCCCCTATTTCGCCTTTTCCACTAATCAGCATCGCAAGACCGGCTTGCTGATGCCGGAGTTCTCCCAGGGCAGCCGTGATGGCAGCGGAGTTCTGGTACCCTTCTTTATCAATCTTTCACCGAGCCAGGATGTTACCCTCTATGGCGGCGATTTGAGTAAAAGAGGGGGCATGGGCGGTGTGGAGTATCGCTATGTCCATGATAAAAATTCAAAGGGCATGGTGGCCTTAAATTATCTCCATGACAAATTAAAAGATACTGCGGCAGATGATTATAAATCGGATGGGATTTACCGAACCATCAAGAACCGTTATTGGTTGCGCGGCAAGATAGATCACGCCTTCCCTGATGGCTGGCAGGGGCGGGCCGATATTGATCTGGTCTCTGACCGGGATTATCTCCAGGAGTACAGTGACGGACTCCTGGGCTTTACTAAGAGCGATCAACGCTTTAATAAGGCCTTTAAACGCGGTTTTGAGTCAAAAACCACCCTTATTCGTTCCAACACCCTGCAGCTTTCCAAATCCTGGACAAATATGAGCTTAAATGGGGAATTGCGGACGGTGGATGATACCACCTCAACCCCCTCCACCCATCATCTCTGGAGTCTGCCTCATATTACCTTTGACGGCCGCACGCCTCTGCTGCGCTATCAGGCCGGGGCCGGGGCCTGGCGCTCCTTTGCTGAGGCAACTGATATTCTGTGGAATACGGATTTTATATATTATTGGCAGGAGGCTGGCGTAGGGGGGCAGCGCCTTGACCTCCATCCGCAGTTGAGCGCGCCTCTCTCCATCAGCCCCTATCTTGAGACTACCGCCACCCTGGGGGCGCGGGAGACCTTCTATAACGTCGAAGACAAGAGCGGCGGCCCGGCAAGGTATGGCAGCGGCATCTTAAACCGTTATCTCTATGACTTTAATCTGGCCACCTCCACCATCTTCATGCGGGACTTTTCTCTTACTGGTCAACGGCACCTCACTCACATGATCCGCCCACGGATTTCATATGATTATATCCCTTACAGAGATCAGAGTTATCTGCCAAGTATGGATGGAAAAGATCGTATTGCCGCCAAGAATCTGATAACCTATGGTCTGGATAATGATTTTGACCTGGGGCGGCAGGGCGATGATAACCAGGGCAGGAGGCTGGCCTATAGCAAGATCAGTCAGTCTTATAATATTCGGGAGGCCCACCGGGATTTGAGTGGCCCGGACGATCATCACCGCCCCCTGTCTAATATTGCCATTGAGGCGGGACTCTATCCCCTGCCGGCTTGGAGTATGATCTACAAGACTCAGTGGAATGTCTATGGCCGCGGGATATTGAATTATGAGCTGACCTCTAACTATAGTAATGATAATAAAGATAGTGTGGGGTTTGGCTACCGTTATTATCCGGCCCAGACCGTTAATCAGATTAATATCAATCTGACCAAGAATTTTACCCATGTTCTCATGGCCCAGGCGATATTTGATCACTCGTTGAGTACCGATGAGACCTCGGATGCCTCATTGCGCCTCTTTTATAATCCGGCCTGCTGGTCCATGGAAATCCTGGCCGCCACAGCTACTGATGAGGATTATCGTTTTACCGTACTTTTCAGTCTGGAGGGGGTGGGGAATATAATCGGCTTTAATAAAGCCATGAAGTAGGGGAGGCGGGAAAGGTATGCAATATTTTGATGTCTTTAATGGTGATGCGGATGGTATTTGCGCCCTGCATCAACTGCGGCTGGCCGCGCCGCGCCCGACGGCTCATTTGATTACCGGGGTTAAGCGGGATATTAAATTGTTAGAGAGAGTGCCGCTCAAAGCCGTGGCCGGTGATGAGATAACGGTGCTGGATGTCTCCATGTCTTCTAATCATGCCTCACTGCTGGAGCTCTTGGAGCGTGGCTGTCTGGTTTTTTATGTTGATCATCATTTCAGCGGTGATATCCCGGATACCCCCTTGCTTAGCGCCCATATTGATCCGGCCCCAGAGGTCTGTACCTCCATGATTGTAGACCGGCTGTTAAGCGGCCGTTACCGGCCCTGGGCCGTGGCGGCTGCCTTTGGTGATAATCTCCATGAGGCTGCCCGCCAGACTGCGGCCGGGCTTAATTTTTCTGAATCTGACCTCGGTGCGCTGCGTGAGTTAGGGGAACTGCTGAATTACAATGGTTACGGGGCTGTTCTGGATGATCTGCATTTTCGTCCCGATGAACTGTACCAGGCCCTCCATCCCTTTACTGATCCCTTCGATTTTATAGCAAAGTCAGAAATTCTGGATCGTCTGCGGCAGGGGTTTGAGAGTGATATGGCTCTGGCCAGGGCTTGTGCTCCTCTGGAGGAAAATGATGCGGGGCGGATCTATCAATTCCCGGCGGCCTCCTGGAGCAAGCGGGCAGCTGGGGTCTTTATTAATGAACGGGCCAGAGAATGCCGGGATCTGGCCCATGCCCTGCTGGTGGATAATGGTGATAATACCTTGATGGTCAGTGTCCGCGCTCCGCTTACCAACCGCCAGGGAGCCGATACCCTCTGCCTTAACTTTCCCACCGGCGGTGGTCGGCGAGCGGCGGCTGGTATTAACGTTTTGCCCGAGGAGCAGAGCCACCGTTTTGCCAGGAAATTTATCGAGGTCTTCGCGTCATGAAAATGAAATTGATCAGCGTTGTCACGGCGCTTTGCCTTATTCTGGGGTTGGGTAGTATTAATCCGATCGCAGCGGCCGGGCTCAAGGCCGCTGATATGGTAAAAAACGGCCAGGCTATTAATCTCGCCAGTCCCCGTTACACGGCTCTCTTTGAGGAATTAATTACTAAATATAATTTTACTCATGAGCAGTTGCTGCGTCTCTTTTATGGGGTCACTATCAGCCGCCGGGTGCTGGAATTAATGGATAAGCAGTATGAGGCCCTGCCCTATTATAAGTATTACCCCATTTTTGTTAATCAGCGGATGATAGATGAAGGCCGCCGGATGTTGATTCTTCATCGGCGGCTGCTGGAGCGCATAGAGCAGAAGATCGGGGTTGACCGGCAGATTGTGGTGGCGGTCTGGGGGATGGAATCCCGCTATGGTCGTCATCAGGGCAGGTTCAAGATTTTTCAGACCTTAAATACCATGTTTGACGCCTATCCCCGCCGCCGGGCCTTCTATCGTCAACAGTTGATAAGCTATCTCCTGCTCTGCCGGGAAAATAAGGTAAATCCCCTGTCTATTAACGGCTCCTATGGGGCGGCCTTTGGTCAGACTCAATTCATCCCCTCAAGTTTCCGGGAGTATGCCGTTGATTTTGATCACGACGGCCGTCGTGATGTCTGGAATTCAGTGCCTGACGTTTTGGCCAGTATAGCCAATTATCTACACCATTTTCACTGGACTTTTAAGGCTCCGATCTACGCCGATATAGGGCATGAATTAAAGGCCCCGGCTCTTATAGCGGCTTATAAAAAGGGTCGTAAGGGGCTGATATCCCGGCAGCAGGTGCAAAAACTCCAGCAGGTGGATATTCCGCCTTCACCCCATAACGCTCTGCTGACCATTGTGGGCCTGGAGCTGCCGGACAACGGCATGCGTTATGTGGCCGGCTACCCTAATTTCCAGGCTATTACCAAGTGGAATAACTCCAACCGTTACGCCATGGCCGTGAGCGAATTGGCCGAGCACCTGATCGCCGCCAAATAAACTGACAGAGAAGGTGAAATCCCCAGAGAATGACTATCTGGCCCAGCCGCAGGGGCATATTGTCATATGCCTGGTTCAGGCTCAATCAGAGCATTTTACGTTCCGCCACTGCCACTTGTACAGGTGAACGGTCAGTCTCCTGCCAGCGTTTAATAAATTTTTTCACCTGGGGATCAGCCGCGTCTTTTTTTAAATCCATGATAAAGGCCGGTGAAACCGGACTATAGAGTAATTCCGCCAGGATAAAGCCGGAGGATGATTTCTCAAGCTTCACCTTATAGGTGATTTTATCCCCCTGGCCGGTGAAATTCTTATCAGCCGCTGCCCGGCCATAGACTCTGATATCAGCTACTGCCTTTGCCTTGTTAAAACCCGGTGGCAGCAGACGGTTATCCTTTAAAAAACTGGCGGCCCGCAGCAGGGTATAGGTCACCTTGCCATCACTGTCGGCCATGATGCTTTCATATATCTGCACCTGTCTCTGGCTGGTTATTACCTCATAGTGAGGCTCATAGGTGTTTATGTTCACATCGTTGTCATTGCCGGCGATCAAATCCCCTTTAAGCGGCTGGCCGGATTCAAAGAGCATATTACCGGCCTTATCACGCACCGAGAAATGAATCCAGGCCCGGCGGCCGGGAATGCCGGTGGGAAATTTATGGCCGGTTAGGTTCTTGATCTCAATCTCGGCGCTTAATCTGTTTCCTTGGCGCCTGACTCTAATGATTTTAATCCGGGCGGTTTTATCCTGGAGTTGTTTGATTGTCCGTTTGATAGTGGCGTTGAAATCGGCGCTGGAGGCGGTGAGCTTGAGAGCCGGGATGTTTTGGCGCAGAAGACGGAGCATGGTGACGTTACCGCCCACAAAATGATGTTGAGCAAAATTCGCTCTGGCCGGGGCTCCAGAGGGGACTGCTACCTGTACCCGGCCCTGGGCCATGGGCATGTGGCAGCCCTGGCAGGTGGATTTATCGCCCTGCCGACTGAAAACGCTGGCCTGCCATTCAAGGTACGGTGTTTGTTCCGGGAAGGTTCCAGCCACCTTGCCCCGGTCATCCACAAAGGGGGTGTAGAGGGTGTGGCAGGTGGCGCAGAGGGCGGAATCCGTCATCTGCTTACCCTGCACAACGGTATAACCAACACTGGAGCGCATTATTTGTTGGGCCGGATTCTGGTGGGGGCCGTATATTTTACGCTGGGGTTTGGCGCTCTTTTTATCAATGACGTATTGGCCGTTGAAACTCGCTGGCCGCCCTAAATTGTCGGTCTTGATCTGATGACAAAGACTGCAGGAAACACCATCCATGGCCGCCTTGTGCAGTTTATTATCCGGATCGGCAAAGCCCGGTTTTGTTATGGCTATAGGTTCCGCGGTTCTCTCCGCCTCTAACTCGGCCATGGGCATATGGCAGGCGGCGCACTTTTTCTCAATAAGCTTTTTGAGGGCCGGGTTACGGCGGATCTCGGAGATTACCTTGGTCATCCAGAGCGGATCATTGGCGGCATTGGCCATCATGGTGCTGCGCCAATGCGCTTTAATGGAGACGTTGCTACCCTTCTCGTCCACTAACAGGTCATGACATATGGCGCAGTCCGCGGACCCTGTAAACCAGGGGCTGTAGAAGCGGATCAGGGGGCGACCATTGTAATCCATGGCCTCTCCGGCCTGCGGCGATAGACATAATACGGCGGTCAGGAGCAAAAATCCTCTTGCAAATTTTAATAATATTGTCTGCCTGTTTTCCATTTTCCGCCTCCTTAATTTTTTATTTCTCAAAAGGGGAATTAATGCTGACCTGTAAGCTGTAGTTTAAATAGCAATAATATTAGTTATTGGGGGATTTTACCATAAAAAAGGCGGTACCAGATTTTTGGTACCGCCTTTTGAGATAACCGGGCCAACACTGTTGTCAGCAGTGTGGATTAAGGTAATGGCAGGTTATCCATGGGTGGTTGGATGCTTGAGCTGTAACTGCTTAGCCTCTTGAGGCGTTTGATGTTGGCCTCGCATAAGTCACTCATTTTTCCGTTTTTTTAATAGAGGAATTTATCAACAATCTCGTTCACAACATCATCAGATATATTATGTTGCTGGAGAATTTTTTTGGTGTGATTGAAAAAGAGTTCCCGTTTTACCTGCGGCATGGCAGTCGAAATACCTTCTGTAATATACTGGCCGATTAAGTCCTCCTGCGATCTACCCGTAGCCTTGACCACCTCTTGCAGCTCTTCAGCTAATTCCGCGGGTAGTTTTATGCATGCTTCTATGGTGACCAGATCTTGAGTACTCATTGTCTCTCCTCCTCTTTAATTGTTATGACCTCAGATGACAGCCCCTGACTATAGTTAGAAAGTATTAGTACCTTTTTACGGACTGGTCAATAACGTTTTTGGGGTAAAATCCAGCAAAAAAAGGGCGGTGCCAATAAATTTGCCACCGCCCTTTTTTGATTATTTTACCGGTAATATCAGGTAGTCAGTTTGATATTGCCTTTGACCAGCAGGTCAACAACACTTGGATCGGCCAGGGTGGAGGTATCACCAAAATCGTGCTTTTCGTGCATGCCGGCGGCAATCTTGCGCAAGATACGGCGCATGATCTTACCGGATCTGGTTTTGGGCAGACCATCGGCAAACTGGACGTGTTCCGGAGTGGCAATGGGGCCGATCTGGGCTCTTACCCAGGCTCTCAATGCGGCCCGCAGCTCTTCGCTGGGCTCAATGTCTGCCTTCAGGGTAACATAGGCGTAGATGCTCTGCCCCTTGATTTCATGGGGGGCGCCCACCACCGCGGCCTCGGCCACATCTTTGTGGGATACCAGGGCTGATTCAATCTCGGCCGTACCCATTCGGTGGCCTGAGACATTGATGACATCGTCTAAGCGGCCCATAATCCAGAAATAGCCGTCCTCATCCTTTCTGGCTCCGTCCTCCGGGTCGTAGATGCCGGGGAAGCGGCTGAAATAGGTTTTTTTGTAGCGTTTCTGGTCGCCGAAAATGCCGCGCAGCATACCAGGCCACGGTTTTCTGATGACTAAGCGGCCGCCCTCATTGATTCCCGCTTCCTGGCCTTCTTCGTTATATATTGCCGCATCTATACCGGGCAGGGGCCGGGTGGCGGAGCCTGGTTTCAGAGGCGTGGCATAGGGCAGGGCGGAGATGAGGATCCCGCCGGTTTCGGTCTGCCACCAAGTGTCTACGATGGGCAGCCGGCTGGCTCCAATATACTCGTGATACCACATCCAGGCCTCAGGGTTGATGGGCTCGCCCACCGTGCCGAGAACACGCAGGGAGGAGAGATCGTTCTTTTCGGTATGGGCCTCGCCAAATCTCATCAGAGCCCGGATGGCGGTGGGGGCGGTATAGAAAATATTGACCTTGAATTTCTCGACAATATGCCAGAAACGGTTGGGGGCCGGATAGGTGGGGACGCCTTCAAACATCAGGGAGGTGGCACCGAGAGCCAGGGGCCCGTAAAGGATATAACTATGGCCGGTAATCCAGCCGATATCAGCGGTACACCAGTAGACATCGTCATCCTTCATGTCGAATACGGTTTGACAGGTATGGGCCGTGTAGGTAAGATAACCGCCGGTGGTATGAACCACTCCCTTGGGCTTGCCGGTGCTGCCGGAGGTGTAGAGGATAAAGAGCGGATCTTCGGCATCCATGGACTCTGGCTCGCAGGGGCCGCTGACATCCTCGGCGGCCATTACTTCGTGCCACCAGAGATCAAAGCCCTCTTTGAAGTTTATGTCGTTGCCGCCCCTTTTGACGACAATGGTATTCGTCACAGTATCGCAGCCCTCCAGGGCGGCATCGGCATTGCTCTTTAAGGGGATGGTCTTGCCAGCCCGGATGACGGCATCGGCGGTAATCAAGACCTTAGCCTCACAGTCCTTAATCCGGCTCTGCAGGCTGGGGGCGGAGAAACCGGCAAATACTACTGAATGAATGGCCCCTATCCGG
>JAJSAA010000180.1 GCA_024274995.1 Deltaproteobacteria bacterium | reverse complement strand
TCCCTCGTTCCCACGCTCCCGCGTGGGAACGCATACGGAAGCAAATGATGCCGGCTGATATAAATAGTTACAAGACCGTTAACTAAGAAAAGACACCATCGTACCCCTTGATGAACTTTTATAAAAAAGACCATAAGGAGAAATCATGAAACGTCGTCCACTCATTGCCGGTAACTGGAAGATGCATCTCGATTCCGTCAAGGCCCGCCAGCTTGCCCAAGACCTGATCCCGGCCGCCGCGGCCAGCATCAGTAGTTGCGATGTAATGATCGCCCCTTCCCCCACCCTGCTGCCAGTGGTGGCAAAAGCGCTTAAAGACAGCGTCATAATTTTAGGGGCACAGAATGTCTGCTGGGCGGCCCAAGGTGCCTTCACGGGTGAAACATCGCCAGCCATGCTGTTAGAGCTAGGCTGCCAGATGGCCATCATCGGCCATTCTGAACGGCGGCATATCTTCGCTGAAGACGACAGACTTATCAACAAACGCCTGTCAGGGGCTCTTGAACATGGGCTTATCCCGGTACTGTGCCTGGGCGAAATGCTTGAAGCCCGGCAGCAAGGCCAGACATTCAAGGTCTTAGAGGGACAACTTCGCAACGCTCTGATCAATATCAGTGTAACAAATTCAGACAAATTGATTATTGCTTATGAGCCAGTATGGGCCATTGGAACGGGCCAGACAGCCACCACGGAGCAGGCCCAGGAAGTTCACGTTTTCCTGCGGCAGCTCATAGCTGATATTTTTGACAAAACTATTGCCAGCGGTATAAGAATACTGTATGGTGGCAGCGTTAAACCGGAGACGATGGAAACATTGATGTCCCAAAACGATATCGACGGTGTATTGGTTGGCGGTGCTGCCCTTGATGCTGAGTCCTTCTCCAAAATCATTAATTTTTCATAACCACCTGCAATCGTTAATATAAATTGATTACCCTAATTACCATTACCCATATAGTTGTTTGCGTTTTTCTGGTTGGCATTGTTCTTTTGCAACATGGCAAAGGCGCCGACATGGGAGCCTCCTTCGGCGGCGGCTCCAGCCAGACAGTTTTTGGTTCCGATGGCCCTCTGCCCCTGCTTAACAAGGTTACCACAAGCGGCGCTATTATTTTTATGATTACCTCGTTAATATTGGCTTACCATTCAGCTCATTTGAATAAAGGCTCGGTGATGAAGGCTGTGCATATCGCGCCCATATCAATGCCTGCGACCAGCAAGGCGCCGATTGAGGTGCCAATCCCCAAGGCTCAATCAGGTGAAAACAACAACGTCAACCCCTTCACGGCAAATAAGGCCCAGGAAAAAGCAGTAACTCACGAGGCTGAATCAAGCCCCTCTACACCAACCGCCTTACCGGCTCAGGATGCCAAGAAGATTCTGCAGGATAAAAACAAATAATTCGTTACATTATAAGCTTTGCCGAAGTGGTGGAACTGGTAGACACGCTATCTTGAGGGGGTAGTGGGCGACGCCTGTGCGGGTTCGAATCCCGCCTTCGGCACCATTTGTAAAAAAGCCGGGAATCGCAGAAAAACTGCGGCCTCCGGCTTTTTTTTTTTGCTTTTGTCTTTTCCCTGTCTTCACCAACCTCTGCCTGGAGTTGGCTGATGGACTGCAATAGCCGTGGATATATTCCCGGCCCTCCTGCCTTGGCAAACAGATCCTCGATACCATGGTAGAGTAGCGACTGGGCCTAGTCTATCGTGTTCCAACCTCGAATGTTTTCAGCTCGATAATTCTCTGCAAGATGACGTAAGAGTCGTATTTGGAGAGGGGCTCAACATTCATTTTCCAAATACATTTTACGGTTATGGATCGTAAAACTCGTATTCCGGTTTGAGAATTCTCATAAAATACGACGAGATGATTATTTTGGGCGGTGACATGCACAGCAACAAATTGAGCATTTTGGTTAAATATTTGACAAAAGGCATATCGATTCGTCAACAACTCCCCCTGGATTTCTTTTCACAGCATCTTCAAGATAAACCTTTGTATTGGCAAAGCTTGCCATAAGTGATATATTTTCAATAAGGTGGCCTTTATTCTCTCCATGCTGATTAAAGGAATTGGCGAGGACGGAATAATAGTTAGCCACCAAGGGCGGACTGGTGCGTAAAGATAAAGGCGGCCTGCGAGAACTCTACCCCCTGTTGGCCCACGCCTATATCCGGAAATTCAACAGGGGCTATCGTGACCGGTTTCAGGAACTGCATTTTATTCAGCAATCTTTTCTGTTCACCATGTATCTGCTCTGGGAATATGGCCAACAAATGGCGGCCTGCCGTTTTTTACAGCGACAATTTTCTCAGAGCATTCTCCATGATTATCCAGGAAGTTGAGCCAACGATATACGAATCACCGTAAGAAACGCTCAAGCGTTATTATATCGTACGGGCATACAGATATTTGCCGGGTTCTTTGGCATAGCCAATCTTAAACAGATTTCAGAAGGGCCAATCAATCGTGAACATCGGGTACGCACAAGCAGCCTGTTGAAAAATGTTGTTCATTTCCAAGTGGCCTGATGCCTGAGAAGAAAAAACGCCGTGGCCGTGATGAACTTGATGATGAATTCATCAGGGACAAAGTGACCCGTATTTTCTCAAAATATCCCGTAGATCTTAATCCCCTCCAGATCTAAGCGGCTCTTTTTGCCCTCCGTTCTCCACTTTCAAAAGGAGTTATTCTTGCGAATGAAGTTGGTCTCGATATGGTTCAAACAGGTCAACGGTTATTGGCAAAAAAGCATTAATTACAGTTTGTTAGAGCAACCCCGAAGCTTGAGTAATGATATTATACACTGGGTAACTTTTTGTCCATATATAGCCTGCCGCACCTAAGGTAGAATTGACTTGAGGAGAACTTATTAATGTTCCGCTTCATCCACACCGCAGACATCCACCTCGACAGCCCGTTAAAGGGGCTTGAGATCCATGAGGATGCTCCCGTTGAAGAGATTCGTGGGGCGACAAGACGGGCTTTTGAAAACCTTATTGAGCTGGCCATTGAGGAAGAGGTCGATTTTCTCCTGATCGCCGGAGATCTTTATGACGGTGACTGGAAGGATTACAATACCGGCCTCTTTTTCGCCGGACAAATGGGGCGCTTAGAAAAGGCCGGGATCAAGGTTTTCATTGTTTCCGGTAATCACGATGCAGCCAGTCAAATAACCAAGACCATGCCTCTGCCGGGCAATGTAACCCGCTTTTCTCCCAAGAGACCCCAGTCTGTAATACTTGATGACCTTGGGGTCATTATCCACGGACAGAGCTACTCAACCAGAGCAGTAACTGATAATCTGTCCTTGCAGTATCCCCCGCACAATACCAATTACTTTAATATAGGAATACTTCATACTTCCCTGACCGGTAGGGCCGGACATGAGGATTATGCCCCCTGTACCCTGAATGACCTGCAAGCCAAGGGTTATGATTACTGGGCACTCGGGCATATCCACCAGCGGGAAGTTGTTTCTGAAGATCCCATGATCCTCTTCCCCGGTAATATCCAGGGCAGGCACATCAGAGAAACCGGAACCAAGGGGGTAACCCTGGTCACGGTGGAAGAAGGCCGCATCGTTAAAATTGAAGAACGTGAACTTGATGTGCTGCGCTGGTCTGTCTGTAATGTTGATCTGTCCGAATGTGAAACCAAAGAGGCGGTGTATGAGCATGTTCGTTCTGCCATGGAGAAAGAGCAAAGCCTGGCAGAGGCTAAAATTCTGGCGCTTCGATTACGGCTGTCAGGAAACTGCCCCCTGCATGCTGATCTGCATGCCCGCTCGATTCATTGGACTGAAGAGTTCCGTGGTATTGCCGCCAGTATAGGGAATGTCTGGCTTGAAAAGGTGAGATTCAGAACAAACCGCAAAATCTGTCTGGAAGAAATAGTTGGTGAAGATACGCCCTTGTCCGGTCTGTTGCAGACAATTGAAAAAATTGAATTCGGTGATGATGCGCTTACTGCTTTGGTACCGGATCTCGCCACTTTAAAAACCAAATTACCGGCAGAGTTGGTGGATGATGATTTTTTACTGGAAAGCCCACCGGGGCAAATGGCTGATCTCCGTGAAGAGGTTAGGGAACTTCTGATCGCCAAAATGATTCAACATGGGGGAGAGGCATGAGACTCAAACGCCTGGATCTAAAGGCCTTCGGTCACTTCACCGACCGCACTCTTGATTTCGACTCCCGGAAGCCTGGCCTCCATATCATATTTGGCCCTAACGAAGCGGGGAAAAGCAGCTCGCTTCGGGCATTAAAAGCTCTTTTATATGGTTTTCCCGAACGTACCCATGATAATTTTCAGCATGCCAACAACCAGCTTCTGGTCGGTGGCTCGATTGAAGGAGCTGATGGGCAAGAGCTCACTTTTTTCCGTCGTAAAAAAAGAAAGGCCGACCTTCTGGATATTGATGGGAATCCTATGGATCATGGCGTTCTTACCTCCTTTTTGCATGGTATTGAACCGACTCTTTTTGAATCTCTCTACGGAATAGACCATAAAACCCTGGTGGACGGAGGTGAGGATATCCTGGCTCAGAAAGGCGAAGTGGGCCAGGCTCTGTTTGCCGCCGGGGCTGGTATCTCTTCCATGAGGAGAATCCTGGATGCCCTTGATGCGGAGGCAGATGATCTTTTCAGGGCGCGGGGCGCCAAACAACAGATCAACCTGGCCGTTAAAGAATATAAAGAACTGAAAAAAATCATCAGAGAGAAAAGCCTTCTTCCCAGCAAGTGGAAAGAACATCAGAAACGTTTAAGAGAAGCAGAAGTTGCACAGGATGCTCTGGAGAAAGAGAGCCGGGAGAAGAGTGCTGAAGTGCAGCGGCTTGACCGGTTGAGCAAGGCCATCCCTGAATTAGCAGGGCTCAAAAATCTACAGAAACAATTACACGATCTTGGTGACGTGGTAGTACTACCGCCGGAGTTTTCGGAGCAACTTCGGCAAGTAGAGCAGAACATCCGTGAAAACAAACTACAGCTCGACAAAGATAGCGATCGACTAAAAAAGCTGCATGAAAAAAGAGATGGCGTATCTCTGAACCAGCTGCTACTTGATCATGCGGAAACAATTGAGGATCTGCATCAAAGACTTGGTGCGTATCGCAAGGGCCAAAAGGATCGAGATAAATTGGATGGTATGAGAATCGCACATCGAAAAGATGCCGGTACCCTTATCGAAGAGATACGACCTGAACTGAAACTTGAAGATGCGGATTCTCTGCGGCCTGTTCTCAACAAGAAAAGAACCATTCAAAACTTGAGTTCCCAGCATGAAAGCCTGAGCCAGCGAGTATCACAGGCAAACAAACAAAGAGAAGCGGCGGAAAACAAACTTAAGAAAATCGGCGAGTTACTCTCCAAACTGCCAGCCATTAGAAAGAGTGGTGGTTTGGCACATGAATTTAAACTGGCCCAGAGACTGGGTGAAATTGACCAGCAGATCAAAGGAGTTGCACGGGAATTCGATACTGGAAAACAAAACTGCCAGGCAGAGCTTGATCGACTTGGGTTATGGAGCGGTGATCTGAATGAATTATTAAAGTTGATTTTACCTCTGCAGGAAACGGTGAGACGTTTTGAGACAGATTTCAGCGAAATCGCCAAAGAGCGGGAGCAACTCAAAAAAGATCTTCAACAGGCTAAAGCAGAGTTAAAGAGTGCCAAGATTGAGAACGATGAAATAATATATGGAGGTGAGGTTCCTACCGAAGTTGACCTGGAGGAATCTCGGAAAAAGCGGCAGGCTGGTTGGCATCTTTTGCGCCGCCGATGGATTGGCGGCGAGGATATCTCTATCGAAGCCAAGGAATATAATCATGGCCAGGAGCTACCGGAGGTCTATGAGGCGCATGTTAAACAGGCGGATCATATTGCTGACCGGCTGCGACGAGAGGCTGAACGGGTTGCGAAGTCGGCATCGTTGCGGGCCAGGATTGAGAGCATTGAGACGACAATTCAGGAAATCATTCTGCTTAAACAGAAATTAACAGAGAAAGAAAATAATCTTGTTACCAGATGGTGGGCCGTATGGCAGCCTGTCAAGATCGAGCCATTATCACCAAAGGAAATGTTTGCCTGGTTAACTGATATTGACACCTTGCGGTTCAAGGTAACGGATACCTTAGCTAAAGAAGGTGAATTGAAAGCAAAGGATACCTCACGGCAAAAATATCGCAAGGCCCTACTGGAAGAGCTGCAAGTATTGGGTGAAAGTGTGGATCATCTCTCCGGCGCGGAACTTGCCCCGGTTTTGATTCTTGCTGAAGCGGTTTTGGAAGATATTGCCCGGTGTAAATCCGAGCGGGAGAAACTTCACGACAAACAGACGCAAGTGCAATCTGAACTTGATCAAGCCATAAAAGAGCAGAACGATGCGGGGGCTGCCAGAATCGATTGGCAGATAAAGTGGGATAAGGCCCTGGTTGGCTTGGAGCTTAAAGAGCAAATATCGCCCAGTGAAGCGTTGGACCTTCTTGAAACTATTAGCGCCTGTTTCGATAAGCTCGCAAAGGCAAAGGAGCTGCAAAGCCGTATCGATGGCATTGACCGTGATGTCGATAAATTTACGAGTGATGTGCAAATCATGTTAAAACAAACATCTCCTGATCTAAAGAAACTATCCCCTGACCAGTCCGTAATAAAGCTCCATTCCCGACTTGGTAAGGCCAGGCAGGATAGTGAACTCCTGAAGACGAATAATGCAGAAGTAGAGGCGCTGACCGCTGAAATAGAGGATGCCGAAAAAACTCAACAAAGCCTCAATGAACAAATGGTAGAGTTGCTTGCGGCGGCAAAATGTGACAAGACCGTAGATCTTCCCTTGGTTATCAGTAAGTTTAACGAGCATCAACGATTGCAGGAGAAAATATCCGAGGCAGAGTCTTCCCTGGCAAAGATGAGTGAAGGGATCTCGCTTGAGGAAATTAAACATCAGGCTGTTGAAGTGAATGTGGACGAACTGCCGGGGCAGATCATATCTCTTAAACGGCAGATCGACGAAGAACTCTATCCAAAAATCAAAAATGCCTCAGAAATTATTGGTGAAGAGAATAGAGAACTGCAACTTATGGATGGCAGTACCCAGGCAGCAGAGGCAGCAGAAAAAATGGAACAGGTCGCTGCCAGAATAAGACGCCTGGTTGATCAATACACCAGGATCAAGCTGGCTACCGTAGTGTTGAATAATGAGATAGAACGATACCGTGAAGAGCATCAGGATCCCGTGTTAAAAATAGCATCCAGGTATTTTTCAAAGCTGACTATTGGCTCTTTTAGCGGATTGCGGGCGGATATTGCCGATAATGGTAATCCCATCCTCGTGGGTGTACGCCCGGATGACTCCAGACTGACAATTGATGGTATGAGTTCCGGTACTTGTGATCAGCTCTATCTGGCATTACGGTTGGCGACTCTGGAATGGCGGCTTGAGAGTAGCGAGCCAATGCCGTTCATTGTCGATGATATCCTGATTAACTTTGATGACGAGCGCTCCCAAGCAACCCTCACTGCTTTAGCTGACTTATCAGAGAAGATCCAAGTGATTCTCTTTACCCACCACAGCCAAATAATAGAAACAGCCAAGGAGGTTAAAGTTGGTGAAATACATGTGCATGAACTTTAGAACTTTAGAATTAATTTTGAACACACCTGCAGGAAATGGGTAATATTGCCAACCACACTTGATCAATATGTTAGATAAATTTCAGTAGCCCCCACCTGCACCATCTGTAAGTACAGCGATTTCTAAAAAGCTCCACTAAACCCGCAACCTGTAAAGGCTATCAGGCGCCCATTCTATCAACATCCCGTTTTTGTTCGTCCTCACGCAGACTCAGCCAGAGTTTATGGGCCAGTTGAGGGCCAATTCCAGGAATGGCGGCCAATTCCTCCCGGCTGGCCGCCTTTAAACGCTGTAAACTGCCCATGGACTTGAGCAGGGCCTCTTTTCTAACCTTACCCACCCCGGCAATAGCATCTAAAGGCGAGGACATGGCTTCCTTAAGCCGCCACTTACGATGAAAGGTAATTCCAAAACGATGCGCTTCATCCCTGATCCGCATTAAAAGGAACAAGACGGGCGAATTTTGAGCTATCTTCAAGGGATTTTTGCGGCCCGGCCGAAATATTTTTTCCCCTTCATCGTGGTGTTCCTTGGCAATACCAGCCAGTTCCACCTCCCTTTTTAGATTTAGAGCGGCAAGCACCGCCCTGGCCGCATTAAGCTGCCCTTTTCCGCCGTCCACGAGGAGCAGATCCGGTAGATATCCCTCGGCCGCCGCCCGTTTCAGATGGCGGGTTATAACCTCGGCCATTGAGGCGTAATCATCCGGTCTCTCGGCCGGGCGCTCTAATTTATAGTGGCGGTAGCGGGTGCCTTCCTTCTCGCCCTGCCAAAAATTCACCACCGCCCCCACGGTCTGCCGTCCACCTATATTAGAGATATCCATACAGGTTATCCGCTCCGGTATCCGTGAGAGGGCAAGCCTCTTCTGCGTTGCCAATCCCAGATTCTGCCAGGCATCCTTGACCATGTCCTGCTCCACAAAAACGCGGGCGGCATTTTTCTCCGCCATGACCAGCAACTGCTTAAGCCCCCCCCGCCTGGGCAACTTAAAGGCCACCGCCCCGCGCCGCTCTTCAACAAGCCATTCTTGCAAAACTCTGCTCCCCGCAGGCTGCCAGGGCAAAAGAATCTCCGCCGGCACCGGATGCTCTGCATAAAAGCGGGCAATAACCTCGGCCAGCAGTTCCTCGTCATCCTCCCCCGGCTGGGCAATAAAATAACTGTGATGACCATTTAACACCCCGTCCCGCACCAGTAGAATGGCCAGGGCGGCAGCTCCATCACGGCGGACAAGGGCAAAAATATCTTCATCACGATGATGCCCGGCGGCAATGACCTGCCGTTCCATGGTCTTCCCCAGAGCAGCGATCTGATCCCTTAGTCCGGCGGCCCGTTCAAATTCCAGATTAACCGCCGCCGCCTCCATATCATGACGCAGGCGCTTTATCAGCTCCTGGTTGCGGCCGCCCAGGGCCAAAAGCACATTACTAACCACGTCGAGATACTCCTTACCGCCTGTCCTGCCAAGGCAGGGAGCCAGACAGCTGCGCATCTGGTAATTCAGGCACGGCCTCGTCCGCGGCCGCAAATGCCGGCCTTTGCAGCGCCGCAAGGGGAAAAAGCGGTTTAAAAGCCGAATGGTCTCCCACATGGCCGAGACCGAAGAGAAGGGGCCGAAATACCGGGCCTTATCCCGTATCCGGCGGCGCACCACCAGCAGCCGGGGCCACTCCTCATCCACCGTCACCTTAATAAAGGGATAGTTTTTATCGTCCCGCAAGATGATATTATATTTTGGCTTATGGCGTTTAATCAAAGAGGCCTCTAAAATCAGGGCCTCCTTCTCTGTTGCCGTGACGATGGTCTCAATATGTCTGGCATGGGCCAGCATCACCCCGGTCTTTGTCCCCATTTCACCAAGCCAGCGGAGGTAGGACGATAATCGACGTCTGAGATCACGGGCCTTACCGACGTAAATCGCCCTGCCCTCCCCGTCCTTCATCATGTAGATCCCGGCCTCATGTGGCAACCCGGCAATAAAGGATTTGTTTAAAGGCTGTTCGTATTTTTGGATTTTTATCATTTAATTAAATAGTTAACTACCTTCAAGACCAAAAAGCCAAAATTTTCTTGACTATCTTTGAGACGAAGGCTATAGGTGTATTTGTAATTATGAATAGTCATTCATTGTTATAAACACATCTACAATCATCACATTTTCGTATTCATTATCTCTCATGGAGATAAGTTGTATCCTGAAGCAAAGTAATTTTTTAATTACTGCTGATTTATCATGGAAGCCACGGGTATGGTAATCGTCTTGTGAAACATGAAGACGTTCCAGACCGTATTATATACCATATAATTTAAGGAGAACACAAATGGCGAGAATTTCAGATGAAAGAGCGGCACGATGGGGTTACTCCGGGGTTGCCGCCCTGCGCAATTC
>JAJSAA010000179.1 GCA_024274995.1 Deltaproteobacteria bacterium | reverse complement strand
TTTTTTGTGCATCTGAAAGGCCTGTCTTTTCTCCACATGGCATTTATAACAGATAGTCTTCAGGCTGCGGCGCAAGAGGTATAGGTGGCCGGTTGAATGCGGGTTGTGACAGGCCAGACAGGCCCCAACCGCCACCGGGCCATGGACGTATTTACCCTGAATAAAATTTTTATGGCAGAGATAACAGATTTTATTTTTGGGCAGCCGCAACTTGTTATCCGCTTTAAAATCATGACAGGCCAGGCAGTTTTTTTCCCTCCAGGGCCGGTGGGTGGAGCGAGTTTCCTGCTTTTTGATTTTCTTTTCTTCCCAATTGCCAGCCGCAGCTTCCGCTATTTTCTGCTCATAATATTTATTAAATAAACTGTTCAGATTATCCCGGCATAATTCATCAAGGCTTGGTAAATCCGGTACTCCGTCAAAGACAGTGGTCAATATCTTGTGTTTAACCAGGGGATCGAAATGAAAACAACCACTCAGGCTGATCAGGCACAACAGACCGGCCAATAAAACTCCCAGACGGCCCGGTATCCACCGGCGCGGGAAGCCGCCCGTCCAGTCGGCGGGTTTAGATCTACCTTTATTTGTTGCTTTTGTAGTCAACATAATACTTGCCGTATTTTACCGCTTTGGCACTATTGTCATGCGCTTTGGCACGATCATAAGTCATTTTGCGGTGGCAGCTCGGAGTACATGAACCACCGCTCTTGGTAATGGTGTAAGCAATTGATATATGCCAGCTGCCAAATTTGGCCCCCCTCGTGCTGCTTATCAGCATGGGCCCATTACTGGCGTGGGTCTGGTGACAGGTCTTACAGGTTCTGCCCTTAAATTCCTTGTGTACATGGACATAGTGCAGATTGCGGTTACCGTTCCTGAATCTGGTGGCAGTAGTGGTCTCTTTTTCCGTCAGCAATTTACGGTCATGACATTTAAAGCAAAGGCTATACTCCTTGAGGTTATAGGGGGCATAGAAGCTGGTTACCATTGGGGCAACGAGTAGCTTTTTATTATTAGAGCCGTGTGGATCATGACAGCTGGCGCATTTGCCTTTTCTGATGGGGCCGTGCAGATATGCCTGCCCCTTCAACTGGCTGGCAATATCCGGGGGCCGAAATCCGGGGATATTAGCTCCACGCCGGTGGCAGCTCAGACAAAGTGCCTCTTCCTGTTTAATTAATAAATTTTTAAACTTAGAAAAATGCGGGGAATGACAGGTAGCACATTGTTTGTCGAGGTATAAAGCGCCATGCTTAGTGCGGGAATGTTTCATTTTATTCTGGATATCTTCATGGCAGGTAAAGCAGAGTTTCTCGCCCTTTTGGCGCAATAAGCCAGGTGAGGTTGAGCCGTGCGGCATGTGGCAAATCAAACAATTTTGCTCTTTGACCGGGGTATGGATGTTCGGCATGACGGCCAGATCTTTTTTTATATTCTGATGGCAGTCAAGGCATAACTCTTTGCCTGGCTTCCGTAAAAGCTTTGGCTGATTAGAGGAGTGCGGAGAGTGGCAAAAGGTACAGGCTCCAAGGCCAACAGGACCATGCATATTTTTAAAGCCGGTTATTTTATCGTGTTTATGGCATGACAGGCAAAGCTTTTTCTGGTTGTCGTCCGGGGTGGGCAGCAGAAACTTATTATCGCTGCCATGCGGCAGGTGACAAATCAGACATTTCCCTTCCTTAAATGGGGCATGTACTATCTTGCCCATGCTTGTCTCAGGGTGGCATTTGGCGCACATCTTTTTAATTGAGCCTGACGGCATAAAGTCATTCTTGCCGCCACTGGGATGATGAATGTTTTTTTTCATCTTATGGCAGGCAGAGCATCTGGCCTGCAGGGCAGGGAGATGCGGCCTTTTGACCTTGATTATCCGGGCATGACAATTAGCGGTTAGGCAGCCTGGCGAAGGGGCAGCTCGAGCATTGAGCGTCTTTGCCTCTTGTCGGCTGATGGTGTTGGTCGTCTCGGTGGAAGGCAGATATTCAGCCAGCATGTCAGAGATAAATTTCTTGCTGTTTGGCGGCGGCAGAGGCGGAGAGAGCTTGGCGGTCTGAATTACTATGGGTATGATCTGCGAATTTTTATGAACTCCTTTGGCCTCAGACAGTTCCTGGCTCTTGACCCCGGTTATAATTCTTGCTTCCCGATAATAGGCCCGCATAATGTGACTGCCCGGAATCATCTTTTTTATCAGAGCCAGGGTGGTTTTTAGAGATTTGGCATCCCGGCTCTTCCCTGCCCGGATGGCAAAATAAGCATCAATCTGTTCCAACCGCAGATACTTACGGTTGGCAGGGGGCAATTTTGCTTTAAGCCATTTATAGAGCCGGGTAGCATCTTTAGGGCCTTTGAAGGAGGCGGCTTGGATGGTATAAATCAGTTCTTCCCCGGCCCGGGCCTGATGACAGGGCACAAGACCCGGTAACACGAAAAATAATATAAATATGGTTATAAAACGATTAATCATTTTCAAAGAGGCAGTATTCAGTGGTAGACTTTCAAGCACAGCTGATTTCTAAAATACCTAATAAATCATAAATTATCGATTATAACACAATAAAATAGTTGACTGAATTAATTAATTTATTTTTTCCAGCTATGCAAATTTATAAGCTGAATAGTTTTAATGTAACATCCATGCCCGATTGCCCGGACATAACGAAACGATGAAAATCACCTACTTATCACTTTATTGCTTCGTTGTCCCAGAATAGCTGGGCAGAGCCTTATGCTGATGAACCATATTGCAGACGGCTTCTGTAAAGTCACACCCGAATTGTTCAATGTTGCAAATTGGAGAAGAGAGCAAACGTTGACGCATTCCAGCCCGCAAACCGGCCAGGCCATCTTTGTCCCGGCCAAGCTGGACTGCTTTTTCCACATATTCGTCCTCATTGGCAGCAGCCATATTACTTAGACCGATATGATTCATAATACTGCATCCCATGCGTCCAGCGTAGCACTCGCCGGTTAGAGTGACAACCGGCACCCCCATCCATAAGGTATCGCAGGTAATGGTGTGGCCGTTGTGGGGGAATGGATCCAAGGCGATATCCACCTCGTTGAAGAGGGCGAGGTACTCTTTAAAAGGCAGTCCTGCCTGAAATATCAGGCGTTCCTCCGCAATATTATGGGCCAGAAACAGCTCCTGATAATGTTTGATAATGGCTGTATCCACAAATTGGCGGCTTACCATCAGTAAACGTGCTGCCGGTAGCCGGTTCAGGATTTGAGCCCAGAGGGCCACTACTGCCGGGGTAATTTTGGGGAGATTATTAAAGGAGGCAAAGGTCGGCCCCTTATTCTTCATAATCGGCGGCTGAACCAGGGGCGGGGCCTCGACGGGCGGGCTGTAGCAGAAAAAGGTATGGGGCAGACGATAGAGGTTCTCACTGTAAAACTGATCCGCCTCCGGCGGATCGCAGATGGTATCAGTAAGGCGATAATCAATCATGGGCAGCCCGCTGGTGGCCACATATCCCAACCATGAAGCCTGTACCGGGGCCGGCCGCCGAGCCATAACCAGCAACCGGTTTCCATTAGCATGACCGGTTAGTTCAATGAGAAGGTGGAGGCGATCCCGCTGGATAATGGAGGCGGCCTGCTCATCAGGCATAGCATAAATATCACGCCAATGCCGGGCAGCTTCATGCAGCTTTGCCGTCTGTTCGTCGGCCGGTTTATTTAGGCTGGAATAGCAAAAAGTTTCTATTTTGTCAGGATTCAGAATTTCCAGGAGGGGCAAAATAAACTGACCCACCGGATGTTTATAAAAATCAGGGGACATGAAACCAAGACGCAAAGGGCGGCCGGCGGCCGGCGGGGCAACCGGCAACGGTCGGGGTGGCAGCGGCAGAGAGCAATTATTCCACCAGCCCAGAGCCAGCTCAAATTTTTTATGCGGTGGTATCTCCGGGTCATAGTTAAGAGAGAACAGCAAATCGCTGTAATCAGCCGCCGACAATTTCTGGGCGGCCAGCAGATGTTTGAAACAGCGCCAGGAGTCTGAAAGCTGACCATGCTCACGATATGTCCAGGCCAGATTTATCCAGGCTTCATTAATCTCTGGAGCCTTGACCACCGCCTGTTCATATAAGCTCAGAGCCTCATGTAAACGACCCATATTGAGCAGAATATTGGCCATATTATTATACAGAATACCCTTATCAGGCTCCTGCTCAATGGCCCCCTTAAAAACCGCCAGCGCCTCCTCGTGCTGCCCCATACCGATAAGAATATCAGCCTTAAGAATATGAGCCGGAGCAGAATCAGATGATAAAGCGAGCAGCCGCTCACACAAATCAAGGGCCTCAACTAATTGATCACCACGGCGCAGAACATCAATGAGCCCGCTTAAGGCCTCAAAATTTCGTGGACACAAGGCAATAAACCGCCGGTAATATTCAGCCGACTGCTGATAATTTCTTAGATCGGCAAGGAGGGTAGCCAGGTTGTGGAGGGCCTCATGGTGCTGGGGAGCCTGGTGCGTTACCTTTTTTAGAACAAGAGAGGCGGAGGATAATTCCCCCAGGTCGCGAAGAGCGGCGGCCATATTGACTTGATAGTCATGACGTTCAGGGTATAATTTTACCGCCCGCCGTAAATATTTCAAGGCCTGAGCAGGATTACCCTGCTGAAGAGCCAGCGCCCCGGCCAGGTTTAAGGCATCACCATTCTTTGGTTCCTGCATTAAAATCTGCTTATAAAAACCAGCCGCCGAATTTAGGTCTCCAGCCTGGTGCAGAGCCAAGGCCTGAGGCAGGAGGTCAGAGGTGCCTGACCGAGATTTAAACAATGATTTACGGGCGCGCTTTATTTTTTTGGCCATCGGCCTTTTCCTGCTGAATATCAATATCTATCTGGTTCAACTGCAAATCATGAGGGTTGACATGACAGATGAGACAGGACTTAAAGTGTTTCAAGAGCCCCGGATCATGGGGCGGAGGATTATGGCATTTGGCGCATTTCGGTATGGTCTTATGCACCCGGCTGTGACATGTGACGCAGGTTAGACGGCGATGTTTGGCGTGGCTCGCGGCAAGAAGCCGGTATTCTTTCTTGTGGCAGGCCCCGCAATACTCCGAGGGAACTTTATCGCCATAGGTTACATGCAGAGGCATATGAGCCTTATGGCAGCCACGGCAGTCAGCCATGGTCATATAGGGCAGATGACCGGCGTGACAGGCGAAACAGGTGGGTTTATAGCCGTGCCGGGGGTGGCAGGAGGTGCAATAAAATGTCGAATGCATACTGGGGTATTTTTTCAACTGTTTAATCTGCGTCTTATGACAGGTAAGACAAGGTTTTGTGGCATGTTCAGGCAGGGTAATCCGCAATGGAGTATGGGGATTGGTGTGACAGCTTAGGCAATTTTTGAGGCCAAAATGCTCTTGAGTCCCTTTCTTGTGACAACGGCTGCAATGGGGAATTATCCCCCACTTACGGGGCGGATGCCCCACGTGGCAGTTCAAACAGGTAACCTTATGGAGATGAGCCCGGCCATCGCGTTTATTGGCGGCCACGATGGCGGCATGGCATTTGGGGCAGTCGGCAAGGGTTAGGCCCTGGGTAATTTTACCACTACCCCAGGCATAATGGGGGAAAACGGCAATAACAAATATGAGGCCAAGCAGCAATCGCCACGAGTTACGGCTAAATAATAAATTGTCAGGAGGCATAAATTGTTTTAAAGTTATTTCTTTGTAACTATTCAGGTAAGGACTAAACCAACCGACCTTTACTCCCCCTATTTTAGGCGTTACTTGTTTTTTGTCAATCATTAATCATTAAGGTCAAATGCTCCCTGCGAAAGCTCTAAAAACACCAGCCATGATCATCACCTGGGTTCTGCTGCCCCTGATGTTTTATGGTTGTAGCCATAGTGTGCAAATCAGACCTGAACTACCGCCCGTAACCAATATGGCCGGTCATTGTGTCAAGGCTGACTGCCAGAAGGGCAGGGGAGTATTTGCCCTCAATAATGGCGGTCGTTATAACGGCATGTTTATTAACGGTCGTTTTAATGGCGCGGGGGTCTTGACCCTGGCCGATGGCAGCCGTTTTCAGGGGAATTTTGTCGATAATCATTATAATGGCGGCGGCCGGGTACTGATAAAGGGTGAAGGCGGCGGCAAATGCGAAATCAACACCAACTGTCTTGATGGCAGAGTCGGAGCGTTAACCATGGATGACGGCCGGCGACTGACCGGCACCTTCCGTAACGGGCGTTTAAATGGTTCGGGCATCCTGAAAACAGCAGCTGGCGACGAGTTAAGAGGCACATTTCTCAACAATAAGTTGTCCGGCCGGGGAACCATTATACAGGCAGATGGGACAAGCTATCGGGGAAGCTTTAAAGATGGCCTCTTTAATGGCGAAATAATTGCGATTTTTCCCTTTGGCAGCCGCTTTCGCGGCATATACAAGGATGGAGTTTACGTTAAAAACGGGGTCTTAACCTTCCCCAATGGTATTCGCGGCAAATGCCTGAGTGGTAATTGTGTAAACGGGGTAGGGACGTTGGTTTTATCCGATGGCGGCCGCTATCATGGCGGTTTCCATAATTGCCGTAAAGACGGTCAGGGGATTTTTACGACCGCCGACGGCTCTGTTTATAGTGGTGACTACAAGAATGGCAAACGCCATGGCTTAGGCACATATATCTTCCCCAGCGGTATTAAATATGTGGGAACCTACAAAAATGGCAAGAGAGATGGCCGCGGGGTTTATATATTTACCAATGGCCAGGAACATTTTGTTGAATATAAAAATGGCGTATTACGTTAGTTAGACAGAGGTCAAAACAAACAAGGGGGCGGCGGGACTCCTTCCGAATCCCGCCGCCCCCCTTTGCCGATATTTCAACTGTACCTGAATTAAATCAGGGTGCGGTAGCAGTAGCTACTCCCCAATTAGGATTGGTGTGGGTGGTTCCTTTTTCATGACAAGTCAGGCAGAAGTTAGAATGATCATTGGACTTCCACAGGAAGCGCTCAGCACCAGCCGCATTCTGGGTGTTATGAACGTCATGGCAGGATACACACTCAAACTGAGTGCCGCCATACAGTAAATCTTTAATCTTGGTGCTGGAGGTCATCTGCTTCGTGACATTGGCAATTTCAGGATCAGCATTCATGGCATCATAATAATTGAAACCGATGGGATGATGATTGCTCAAATCACCGCCGGCGCCAATAGTATAGGCATTGGCACCAGGGTGAAGGGTACCGCTGTTAATAAACTGATCACCAGCGCCAGAAGGACTACCGCCAGCCAGTTGTGTATTAGAGTAAGCGTTCAGAGCAACAGAACCGTCATGACAGGACAGGCAGAGCAGAGAAACACCGCCGGGCTGACCAATGGTAGCATTCAGGGCGTTACGGCCGGAGGTGGGGCCATTGCCGTTATTATACGTTGTAAAATTACCAGCATTAGCCGTTACATCATGGTTCCACAACGGGCTATAAGTCAGATTCGCATCTGTTTTATGAGCATTATGAGGATGATGACAAAACACACAGATCCGGCTCTGAGCATCGCCATAGCCTGCAGCACTCAAATCGTGGGCAGAACCAACAATACCCTGGCCACCGGTAAGATTAGCCATAGCAGTAGTACCATTCGACAGCGACAGAGCAAAAACACCAAGCCCCAGGGCCAATCCGATAAATAATGTTTTTTTCATTTTTTTCTCCTTGTAAAAAATGATTGATAATCATGTTTAAATAAATCAAACCTAATCGCCTTGCAACCTTTTTTAATGCACCTGGCATGCCAAACAAACCTTTTTGGCATTTTTTTAATACATAGAGCATGCTTTTCCATCACAAGAACAATATGTTACGCTGTGTCACAAGTCCGGCCATTCTCTAAAGTGCAGAATACGGGTTCCCCGTATAAGGCCAAAAGCCCTGTTATCTGGAGTTATTTTCCCCCACCTTGGGCGAAAAGCCCCATATTGAGGCAAACTAAGCGGTTTTGGCGCACCATTGCTGCCAAACCTGACGGCAGATATTCTCAAACTGGCGGCAAAAAGAAGCGCCCTGGCAGAGATCGGAGCTTAAAAGTTGAGAACGAAGCTCTTTCCGCAGTCTTTGCAGACGTTTTTTGTCTTGAGCCAGATTAAAAGACAGAGAGATATATTCTTCACGATGGGCGGCGCAAAATTCCGGCCCGGCAACTCGGCCCATGATACTTTCCCCCACTCGGGCGGCGTGGCGATCGCCGCGCATGGTAATAACCGGAACCCCCATCCACAGGGCCTCAAAGGTTGTGGTTGTCCCATTGTATGGAATAGTATCCAAAGCAATATCTACTTGATTATATACCAGGAGATGCTCGGAGCGGCTCGGCGTATACCCCCGAAACAGAAGACGGTCTGCCTGGATATCGTGCCGGGCAAAGAGCCCTCGCATACGCTCCCTGGCTTCTTGATGGTCAAAACTCAACCCTTTCAGTAACAATCGGGAGTCCGGAGTTTGTTTCAGGACAGCGGCCCAGAGCTCCAGCAACGGCGGCGAAATCTTGGCTGGATTGTTTAAGGAGCCGAAGGTTATATATTTATGCCGCAGGCAGGGCGGCTCAGCCGGGTATATGTCTAAAACCGGCGGCTCATAGCAAAGAAAGACGGGCAGGCGGAGCAGGGTCTCGCTGTAAAAGGGCTCACTGTCGGCGGGCGGGTCTGTCTCATAATCGGTAAGACGATAGTGAATGGTGGGCAGACCGGTGGTATTGGGATAGCCCAGCCAGCTCATTTGCAGCGGCGCGGCCTGGCAGGCAAATATATCCAAACGTCCGCCCGTCATATGACCGGTTAGATCAACGAGAATATCTATGCGGTCATTCATTATGGCCCGAACTGCATGGCCGGTGTCAAATGTGCTTATATCCCGCCAATAAGGGCTTAACGATTTGAGCTCAGCAGTAACAGAATCAGGACGACTGACATTAGCGTAACAAAAAATAGTTATCTGCCCTGGATCATGCTTACGAAGCAGGGGGAGCAGAAAAGAACTAACCGAATGATCCCGAAGATCAGGAGACACTATTCCCACCCGCAGGATACGTTCCGCAGCGGGTGAATTGGCGAAAATATACCGGCGGCGCTGCTCCCTGCCATGTCTCAGCCACCATTCCTTTGCCGCCTGGGCCTCCTCTACCCGGCTTATCCCCGGTATGTAATTAAGGGCCGCGAGACAGGCGCTGTGCAGAGCTGAACTTTCCGGAAACACCACCATGGCCTCCCTGAAGCAAGTCAGCGTTTCGGCCATACGTCCCTGATCGTAAAGGATGGCAGCCATATTGTTCCAGGCCGCCAGATTATACTTATCTATGGCCAGCGTCCGCTGGTAAGCCTTTATGGCATCGTTGTCTTTGCCCTGTTGATGCAGAACATTGGCCAGATTATAATGGGCCGCGGCCATTCCCGGTTGCTGTTCGACGGCCTTTTGATACCATAGGGCGGCCTGCTCCCATTCATGCAGTCCATCGTAAATAATCCCTAATTGATTACAGAGCGTCAAGTCATTGGGGGTTTTCTGTAATAATTTTTCATAGCACCGGGCGGCCTGCTCCAGACGTCCAGCCTTAAGATGCCCTGCCGCTCGGGCAGTCAATACCCGCACTGAAGTAATGGAAGCAGATTTTCTTCTTTTTTTCATCTTCTCAAGGCTTAAAACACGGCTCAAACAACTTTGAATAAAGCGCGATTACCGTTGACAAAACGGCTTTGCAAATGACCGGGATTACGTTATACTTATTAAATTTGTGATACTCGGCGGTTATTGGTACGTGCGGCGTACCTCTGCTTTTAATCCATTTAACTCATAGTTAAGGAGTTTAACCGATGCTTAGAAAGGATGCCCGTAATATATTATTGGCCTGGCTTCTTCTCAGTCTTTTTGCTCTATCTGGCTGCATGCCCTCAGCCGCACCCCAGAAGAAACAGCCCCCTACTTTTTTCCCGCCCGCCCCGTCTTTGCCGCGTTATCAATTCCTGCGTTCCTTTAACGGCTCGGCTGATTTTGCCAAAAAAGCCAGCGGCCTGGCCGCCTTTATCGGGGTGCGGGGCCGCAGGGGTTTTGTCTTCAAAAAGCCTTACGGGGTGGAAATGCAAAAGGGCGTCCTCTACGTCTGTGACTCCATGAACACCGTTTTCACCCTTAATTTTGCCAAGCAGAAATTTGCCCCCCTCGCCGGAGCACAGGGCATGGGGAAACTGGTGGAACCTCTGAATATAGCCCTTGATAAAGAGGGGAATAAATACGTTGCCGACCCCGTTCGTTCTCAGGTGCTCAAATATGACAAGCGCGACTTTTTTGTCAAGAGCTATTCCAATCCCGATGCCTGGAAGCCGGTGGCGGTCGCGGTATATGGCACTAATCTTTTTGTAGTTGACGGCACTCACAACAAGGGCCGGGTACAGGTTTTTGACATAAAAAGCGGCAGCCTGGTTGACAGTATTGGCAATTCAGGAGAAGAGAATACCAAGTTACGTATCCCGGTGGATATTGCCTTTGACCCGGAAGGCTATATGTATGTGGTGGATATGGGTCGTTTCCAGGTGGTGAAATATGACCGTGACGGTCATTACAGGGGGTCGCTTGGTAGCGCCGGCAGCAGCTTTGGCCATTTCGGCCGCCCCAAGGGCATTGCCATTGATCATGACGGACGGATATATGTGGCCGATGCCGCCTTTAACAACGTACAGGTGTTTGCCACCAACGGTCAGGTACTGACCGCCTTCGGCAACCTGCCGTTAGACAAACCCGGCTCGATGAACCTGCCGGCCGGGGTAGCAATTAATTATGACAGCGTTGATTATTTCAAGCAATATGCCGCTCCCGGCTTTAAAATTCAATACCTGATTATCGTTGCCAATCAGTTCCATCCCTATAGCTCTATCAATGTCTATGGCTTTGGCAGAATGGTGGGCAAAACATATCCCTCAGACCAGGAATTATTGGATAAATACATGAGAGAACTTAGGCGTAAAGGCAAGGCGGCTGAATAATTTTTCAGTAAAACAGTGACTCCCTTATGGTTCAGATATCTGGCTCTGGCATTACTGCTGCCATGCGCCACGGCCCGTGCCGCATGGCGGCAGCTTGTGCCCACCATCTGGTATTCCACCGGTGCCTTGAGTTATGATTACCGTTTCATCTCCCATGCCTCAAAAGATAAGACTCAGAATAAAGAAACCCTGAGCCGCAATAAAGAGATCAGAGCCACCTTGGATTATTCCAGCCTAGGCTATATCTATAACCCAAATCTACTAATTTTCACCTTGACCCTTGCCAGTGAGACGGATCGGAATACCTACAAAAATGAGCAGGATGAAGGCTGGCGGGTAAATAAAGGCGATGGGATTACTTTTGATCTGGCGGGTCAGGTCTTAAGAAGAAAACATCTCAACCTGGATTTCCATATTGCCGAAAGCCGCCCGTTTATCAACTCTGGTTATGGCGACAGCAATGCCCGCGAGACCATCTTCCAGGGGGACAGCGCCCTTAACTACCACCAAACCCCCCTCACCGCCCGTTTGGGTTATAGCCATTATAAATCTGCCTCGGAAGGTGACAGTGGTATCACTAACATGGTCAAACGCTGGGCAATGAATGACACCTTCAATATAAGCTCCTCCTACAAGGGCAAGGGTTATTCGGTGAATGGCGCCGCCTCCCATCGGCTCCAAAAAAACAAAACCGATCAGAAACCGGTATCTTCACTCACCGGAGACAACTCCAGCGTGGATGATTTTTTGCGGCTCTCCGGTACCTTGACCTATAAAAATTTTGATTTTTTAAGCTCCGGTAATTACACGACCTCTCATACCGATGATGATCTAATCAGCGGTGAGACGCTGCCCAGAAGTATCTCCGCTCATAAGTCATTCATCCAGGACATAAAAATTCATCTGCCCTGGAATCTGAGTTCAAAAATAGAAATGAGTGTTGATCGCCAGGATGAGTCCAGCCGGGATTTAGACCAGACCCGAGACTGGCTGTCCACTTATAGCGAGGATGAGTACCTCAAGGCCAAGCTTAATCATCGCCTCTATGAAAGCCTTTTTACCCAGCTTAAGATCGGCTGGAGGAATAAAAATTCAGAAAGCGACAGAACCAAAACTCAAAATTATAATTTATCCGTTGATTATCGCAAGCGGCTTTTCGGCGGTTATCTGACGGCCAGCACTTCCAACAACCTGTTGATTACCGGTCAGCAGGGAACTCCGTCTTACACTGAAGTAATAGCTCGTAATGTTACCTCAACATCGTTGCCAGCCGGACCATTTACCATTAAACAATCTAATGCTGACCCTGCTACCATAACCGTGGCGGTCTGCGATATTAATCATAGCGATACCGACACGGGCGGTAAACATTATACTTGTGACTGTTATGAGCAGAATACCTGCTCCAAGACTATTGATAATGAATTATGGGTGAATTTGTCCCAGGGCAGTCAATGGAATATTTCTAATCCAGGCGCATCCTACCTGGCGCTTAACATTACCGGTCTACCGACAACAAGTACCAGTACCTATGATGTCAGGACAAGCTATTCCCTGCCAGCAGGGGAAGATTATACTATATCTTCTAATACCATTACCTTTAGTGTCAATTTGAGCCTGTTAGACAATCGTCTTTCTTCCGCCTATGAATATTCTCTGACCAAAGAAAAATTTCTTAACGGTAATTCCGGCTTTGAAGTCTTGCAACCACAGGTTACTCGTGATTATATTAATCTGGTATGGACTGAAAAGCCCTTTAAGATTGAGAATGCCTATACATGGTTAGACGGCAAAGATTTTTATGACCGACGCTGGCACCTGGAAACCGCCTATAACGATGGGCGTAAGATAACTAACTATTTGTCTGCTGGCTGGTGGGTTATTTACAAAAGAGATGACGCGCACGGTGCGGATTCCAGCGCCGAGAGCAAGCACGATGTTGAATGGCACTTCAATACCGGCATCTCATTCTCCGGGCCGGTGCCGCTGACCGGTATTCATTACAATCTCAGTACCTCTCTGGTCAGTCGGCGCGGTAATGCTTCGGAGTACCAATTTGACGATAAGGGCCTGTGGCAGAATATAAACTATGAAAAGGATGATACCGATACCTACTCCAACAGTCTTAAACTATATGGGGTTATTCCCTATATAAAATGTACTGCCTCCGTACAGGGCAGATACAGTCTGAGCAAAAATTTAACTAATGGTATTAATACCAAAAATCTATATTATATATTCGATGCCGAACGCAACTGGATATTTGGCGCGACCACCGTCAGTCTCAATGGTAATTATTCCATCAATGACCAACGTGGATAGGTGGGGGCAAGCGACCAAGTAAACCAGAAGGTAGATACGGATTCAAAGATATTTTTAAAGATAAAACGGGTTTTGTTTTAGAGCTGGAATAAAGGGGAATACAATGATACACAAAATGGCAAAATACTGGCTTTATCTCGGGGCCGTCATCCTGATAACGGCAGCGGTATTACTCTCCGGCAATCAAGCGGCTGTGGCTGCCAAAGCTGCCGCCTCACCTCCCGACAAGGTTATGGGGCACAGTGATGCCGCTTCCATAGTTGTGGCGCGGGTAAATGGGGCGAAGATCAACATGGCTCAATTAATGAACAGAATATATGATTTGACCATGGAACGATACGGACGGCGTGAGATCACCCCGTTTCTGGCTCAGAAGATTAAGGACGAATCTCTTAAACAGCTGATTATGGAGGAACTGGCCTATCAAAAGGCGGCCAAAAGTATCAGGATCAGTACCGCCGAGGTCAAAAAAGTCACCAAAGCTCAAATTAAGACCATGGGGGGCAATAAAGGTCTGCAGAGATATCTGCGGACTAATGGTATGAAGAATCGAGCCGCCTTTGAAGAACAGATCCGCCGTATGTTAACGGTGCGGGGTTATATCCATAAAAACATAGACCCTGAAATCAAAATAACCGAAAAAGATCTCAAGGCTGCTTACAACCAGGGACAGGCTTATTTTCATGCCCCGGAGAATGTTCAGGTAAACAAAATTCTTTTTTTTGGTGATCCCAATGACCCGCGTACCATGCGGCAAATTTTGAAGGTAAGAACCGAGATTATCAAGAAGTATAACAATAATCCGGGAAAATTACAGGTCAATGGCACCTTTGTGGTGCAGAAAAACATTCATTTGAACAAGAAGGCCGACAAAAAGCTCTACGAAGTCGCTAAAAAGTTGGGGAAATATGAGATCTCCAGGCCGGTTGAAATGAACGGTAATTTTTATCTCGTCCAGCTGACCGGCTATCAACCAGCCCGGAATAAGACCTTCAAAATGGTAAGGGTCTATCTGAAAAATGAGATCATGAGCCGCAAAAAGCAGGCTCTGCTTGCCGCCTGGCGTAAGCAATTGCCCAAAGGGGCTAAAATAGAATTTGTGGATCTGAAACCATGAAAAATCTACTTGCCTATATTGTTTTTATATTGGCGGCCCTTTTTCTTACCGCCTGTGCCCCGGTAAAATGGGGCTATCAATTAAATTCCCCGGCCAAATTACAATGGCCGCCGCCGCCCAGCCCGGTAAAAATTGTCTATGACGGAACACTTTCGGCCTTTAAACCCACCGGCGAATCTATGTTTACCAGGATATTCGGCCGCGGGGATAGCGGCCGGATCATCAAGCCGGTAGCCGTGGCTGTGGGCAGCGACGGCCGCCTGGCCATTGCCGATGCCGCTCTCACCGGAGTACACCTCTATATCCCCTCTGAGCAGCGTTATATGCTCCTGACTCATGCAGGTAAATTGAGGCTGAAATCGCCGGTAAGTGTTGTTTTTGGCCCTGATTTGCGGCTCTATGTCTCTGATTCTACCCGGCGGCAGGTTTTTGTCTTTGACCAGCAGGGCGATTTCGTTCAGGGAATTTCTACCGTTGGCAACACTACCCTGAAGCGGCCGACCGGGCTTACCATCAGGCCGGACAATAATCTTCTCTACGTTGCCGACACCACGGCTCATCGTCTGGAAATATTTGACAATCAGGGTAATTATCAGGGCCATATCGGGGAACGGGGCAAGGAACCGGGAGAATTCAATTTCCCCACTCATATAGCCTCTGATGCCAAGGGGCGGATATATGTTAATGATGCCATGAATTTTAGAGTGCAGGTGTTTTCTCCCCGGAATGAGGTTCTGGCAGTCTTCGGCCATCACGGCAATGGCTCGGGGGATTTTGCTATGTCCAAGGGGATTGCCGTAGACCGTAAAGGGGTGATTTATGTGGTTGATACCCTGTTTGACCGGGTGCAGCTTTTTGATATACGCGGCGAGTATTTGCTGTCCTTCGGCGGCCGCGGCACCGGGCCTGGTGAATTCTGGCTGCCATCGGGGATATTTATTGATCATAAAACCCAAAAATTATATGTCTGTGATACCTACAACAAAAGAATCCAGATTTATACTCTGCATGATTAAGCTGCCGAGGAGACAACGATGAAATGGTTTATTAGTTTTTTGGTATGCGCCCTGTTATTACCTGTAGCAGCCTACGCCGGTACCAGCGGCATCCTGAATACCAAGCACAATCTATCGGTAACCGGGCCGGGGCCAATCCACGCCTTAACCGAGACCCGAATCTGTATCTTCTGCCATACCCCTCATAACGCCACCCCCAATACGCCGCTTTGGAACCGGGTAATCACCCATGGGGTTAATTACCAGACTTACAACAGCACCACCTTCAATGTCAATCTGTCCCAGCCCACTGGCTCATCACGGCTTTGCCTCTCCTGCCATGACGGCACCATTGCCCTGGGACAGGTAAAAAGTGTGACCGGCGGCATAAGTATGAATATGGAACTTACCGGCCGTCCTTCGCTCTTGGGTACGGATCTGCGAGACGATCATCCCTTTTCCTTCCCCTATTCCGAAGGCCTGGCCCAGAACCCTCAGTTGAAACCCAGGCCAACCGACCTCCAGTTTGAGAATGGGGATGTGATTCAGTGTACCACCTGTCATGATCCCCACGACAACACCTTTGGCATGTTCCTCGCGGTGGATAATAACAAGGCAGCTCTATGTCTTAAATGCCATGGCAGAACGGGTTGGACCACTTCGGCTCATGCCACGGTCACCAATACCTGGAACGGCGCAGGCGTTAATCCTTGGCCGATTAACGCCCGTCTCGGATCGCACGCCCGCAATACCGTGGCGGACAATGGCTGTGAGAATTGTCATACCCCCCATAATGCCGGCGGCCCCCAACGTTTGCTAAAATATCGCAAAGAGGAAAAAAATTGTATCTATGCCTGTCATAACGGTAATCTGGGAGCCAAAAATATTGCGGCTCAATTTGCCAAAATCTCACATCACCCGGTGGAAATGGCAGCCATCGGTGATCCAAGCGGCACCCCGCATGACCCCACGGAAAATCCGACCCAGGTTACCGGTCATGTAGAATGTCAGGACTGTCACAATCCCCACACAGTAAACCCTTCGATTACGGCCAAAGCCCCTTTTGTCAGCGGTATAATCCAGAATGTTTCAGGAGTGGATAAATTGGGGGCGGCAGTAACCCCGGCGGTCTACGAGTATCAGATCTGTCTTAAATGCCATGGTGACACAACCAGCATTACCGCAGCGGTCAGCCGCTACAGCCCTCAAACCAACCCCACCATTACCAATCGTCGTCTTGATATGGCGGTGACTAACCCATCCTTTCACCCGGTAATGGGAATCGGCGTTAACCCCAATGTCCCCAGCCTGCCGAGTTCAACCTCACTGGATCAAACCATGAACGCCAGTTCAAGAATATATTGCACGGATTGTCACGATAGTGACGAGACCCCCCGCATAGGGGGTACGGGGCCCAGAGGGCCGCATGGCTCTATTTACCCCCACCTGCTGCGGGAGCGCTATGAGACTCTGGACTATACGCGGGAAAGCTATGCCGTTTACGCCCTTTGCTATCGCTGCCACGACCGAACAAGTATTCTGTCCGACGTCAGTTTTCAAAAAAGCGGTGGTGGTGGTGGTGGTGGCGGTGGTGGTGGCGGAATGCGGGGGGGACATAGCGGTCATCTCGGAAGGATGATCAAGGCCACCTGCTCAGACTGCCACGATCCGCACGGCGTGGTGGACGATGGCGTTTCAGGCGACCACACCCACCTGATTAACTTTGACAGAAATGTGGTGAGTCCAATGCCTGGCTACACAACTCCCATATACAAAGACCTTGGTAAATTCAGCGGCTCATGCACCCTGCTCTGTCATAATCACCATCATAGGGATGCGACCTACCCATAAAAAACTTAATGACTTATCGCTCAAATTATTCGCCCAAGGCAGACAATGGCACGGATGCAGGACTGTAGTGATAAAGAAAATACAGAGTTGAAAAGATCAGGGCGGGCTACAGGCCCATCTTCTTGAGGCGGTAACGCAGGGCATCACGTGAAAGGCCTAAAAAATCCGCGGCCTTGCGTTGATTACCGCCGCTTTTATCCATGGCCTTACGGATAAAACGCTCCTCCATGGCCTCGAGAGAAAGATCGGCGGGTAATCCCATTTCTTCCGCTCCCTTACCAACCGGAACCTCAACCAGGACACCCTCCAGATTTTCCTTGATGTCCTCCACGGCAATAATCTCGCTATCTGAAAGAACAACTAACTTCTCCACGAGATTTTTCAACTGCCGGACGTTTCCGGGCCAAGGGTGATTCTGGAGAATTTTCATCCCCTTCTCGTCGATAGTCTTGCCGCCGGTATCATATTTCCGGCAGAAAGTTTTTAAGAAGGAGTCCGCCAAAACCGGGATGTCATCCAACCTTTCCCGTAACGGTGGAAGTTCAATAGTGGCAATGTTCAAACGGTAAAAGAGATCTAAACGGAATTCCTTATGCTGAACCTGGGCATTAAGGTCATGGTTAGTGGCGGCCAGGATACGGACATCGGCGGGTATATCATCTATGGCACCTATGGGGCGAAATGATTTTTCTTCGAGGAGCTTTAATATCTTTGACTGAAACTGATAGGGCATATCCCCCAGTTCATCTAAGAGTATGGTGCCGCCATTAGCCGCCTCAATCAGCCCTTTTTTGGAGTTTCTGGCATCGGTAAAGGCCCCCTTTTCATAACCAAACAACTCGCTCTCAATGAGATTGTCGGGGATGTTAGAGCAGCCGATCTGCAGGTAGGGGTAGTCCCGGCGGTTGCTCATCTCATGAATTTTCTGACAGAGATAATTTTTCCCGGTACCTGATTCACCAAGAATCAGGATGGTGAGGTCTGATTTCACCGCCAGCCGTTTGGTGATAGCAAAGACCTTTCTCATCTTTTCACTGACACATTGCAACTCCCCCGGTTCCGCTCCGCCAGTGGAGGACATCTCTTCCCTGATATTATCGAGAGTTTCCTTTAATTTGTCAAAATCAATGGGCTTTTCCTGATAATCCCTGGCCCCCAGCTTCATGGCAGCAACGGCGCTGTACAACTCCCGCTGGCCGCTGATCATGATAACTATAATCTCCGGCCGTGAGTTTTTGATAACCTTTAAGATTTCCAGACCGTCAATGGAATCCTGCAACTTCATGTCAAGGAGGACGATATCCGGTTCTTGCTCCTCTATAATCTTTAAAGCCTTGGTACCAGAACCGGCGGTGAAGGCGGTGAAACCTTCATTCTTGACAAATTTTTCCAGCCCACAACGAATGAGGGATTCGTCATCAACAATAAGAACCTTGAGAGGGGAAGGCTGATGAGATTTAGATGGCGGCATATGGCTTCTGTAATATAGCGGCAGGCAAAGTTTTTCTAAAAATGAGTTGAGGGCAATTTACAGTCAGACCCAAACAGTTACTAAATTCGTTATTCTAAATAATTGATTTATCATATTATTTTTTGGTGATAAATTCAACAAAGATAAAATCGTGAACTAAGAAAAATCGTTTAATTCTAAATTATTAAGACTTAAGAAGAACCTTTCAACACAGGTGAAAAATAATTATGGGGCATAAAGTAGGTAGTGCGAGAGTGTTCGCAAACGATTATAATTCAAAATTTATTTTTTTGATGCCAGCGGGAGAAAAATCCCCTTAAATTAACAGGGCGAGAATGATTATCAGAAAACAAACGAGACAGATAGAGGTGGGGGGGGTAGCCATCGGTGCTGGAGCGCCAATCGTGGTGCAGTCCATGACCAACACCGATACCAGAGATATTGAGGCCACCGTCAACCAGATAAAACGCTTGACCGAGGCCGGTTGCGAGATTATCCGAGTGGCGGTGCTGGACGTGGAGGCGGCGCTGGCCATTGCCCGAATCAAGGCGCTAATCAATATTCCCCTTATTGCTGATATTCATTTTGACTGGCGGCTGGCAATAGTTAGTATGGAAAATGGCGCCCATGCCGTAAGGATCAATCCCGGTAATCTGGGCGGGGCCGAAAAACTGGCCAAGGTGGTGGAGGCGGCTAAAAAACATGGGGCGGCTATTCGGGTAGGGGTAAATTCCGGCTCCTTAGAACGGGATATTCTCCACCGTCACGGCGGCCCCTCCCCGGAAGCCCTGGTAGAAAGCGCCTTAAGGAATGTCGCCCTGCTTGAGAAACAGAATTTTACCAACCTCAAGATTTCAGTTAAATCATCTGATGCCATGTTGACGGTGGCGGCTTATCGGGCACTCGCAGCCAGTTGTGATTATCCTTTGCATCTCGGTGTTACCGAGGCCGGGGGGCTTATCGCCGGTACGGTTAAATCGAGTTTTGCCCTGGGTCTTCTGCTGGCCGAGGGCATCGGCGCTACCTTTCGTATTTCCCTGACTCGTGATCCCGTAGAGGAAATACGGGTGGCCTTTGAACTGCTGCGGGCTCTGCATATTCGGGAACGGGGGCCGGAGCTGATCTCCTGCCCAACCTGCGGCCGCTGCCAGATTGATCTATTTTCTCTGGCAGAGCAGGTGGAGGACTATATCCAGACGGTTAAAACTAATTTAAAGATCGCAGTTATGGGTTGTGTGGTCAACGGCCCGGGTGAGGCCAAGGAGGCAGATCTGGGCCTGGCTGGCGGTAGTGGTGTTGGGATTATCTTCAAAAAGGGTAAATTGTTCAAGAAGGTGCCGGAGGATAAATTATTCGCGGCTTTTGTGAAAGAATTAAAAAAAATGGAAGTAACTAATTCCAAGTAACAAAACGTGCAACAAGTTGAATTTGTTGCTTTTAAAACAAATACCGGGGCGCCCGGTTACACTGCTGAATAGTTACCAAAGACAAAAATAAAAGGAAAAAATTATGCGCTTTAGTGAAATGCTCATTCCCACCCTGCGGGAAAACCCGGCCGAGGCCGAGGTGATGAGCCATAAATTGATGCTGCGGGCCGGTTTTATCAGAAAATTAAGCAGCGGTATTTATTCATATCTGCCCCTGGGGCTGGCAGTTTTAAGAAAGATTGAACATATTGTCCGCCAGGAGATGAACGCCGCCGGAGCCCAGGAGGTGTTGCTGCCCATGGTGCAGCCCGCTGATCTCTGGAAGGAGTCCGGACGGCTGAAAAAATACGGGCCGGAGCTTTTGCGCTTTCGGGATCGTCATGGACGGGAATCATGTCTCGGCCCCACCCACGAAGAGGTTATTACCGACCTGGTACGTAATAACGTCCATTCATATCGCTCCCTGCCCCTGAATCTTTATCAGATTCAGACCAAGTTCCGAGATGAAATCCGGCCCCGTTTCGGACTGATGCGGGGGCGGGAATTTATCATGAAAGATGCCTACAGCTTTGATGTTGACGATGAAGCGGCTTTGGCGGCCTACGAGAAGATGCGTTATGCATATCATCGTATTTTTGAGCGCTGCGGCCTTAAATTTCGGGCTGTGGAGGCCGATACCGGCACCATTGGCGGCAGTTTTTCCCACGAGTTTATGGTTCTGGCGGCCACCGGCGAAGATACCCTGGTGATCTGTCCCAAATGCTCTTACGCCGCCAATATGGAGAAGGCCACCTGCATGCCGCCGCCAGTCCCTGAGGAACTGGAGCGGCTGGCCATGGAAAAGGTAACCACCCCCGGTAAACGTAAGGTGGCGGCGGTTACGGAATTTTTGCGTATTTCACCGCAGCAATTAGTCAAAACCATGATCTTCATGGCCGATGGCCAACCAGTAGCCGTCCTCCTGCGCGGCGATCATGAAATCCAGCCAGTCAAATTAAAAAACTTCATAGGAGCCGACGAGGTGGAGCTGGCCTCTGATCAGGAATGTTTTGACGCCGTGGGCGTACCCAGCGGCTATATTGGCCCGGTGGGCATCAAGCTACCACTAATAGCTGACCGCGAGGTTATGAGCCTAAGTAATTTCGTCATTGGCGCCAATGAGAAAAATCATCATTTTATCAATGCCTGTCATGGTCGGGACTTTGAGATTGAAAGAACCGCTGATTTGCGGGTAATTACTGAAAATGACCGCTGTCCGCAGTGCGGGGCAGCACTACAGCTTACCCGCGGTATCGAAGTGGGCCATATCTTTAAATTAGGCACAGCCTACAGCAAAGCTCTGCATGCTGTATTCCTCAACGAGGAAGGCCGGGAAACGCCTTTTGTCATGGGATGTTATGGCATTGGGGTCAGCCGGGTGGCAGCGGCGGCCATTGAGCAGAATCATGATAAGGACGGCATAATCTGGCCCCTGCCTATTGCCCCGGCGGCGGTGATTATTTTAAATTTGTCCCCTAAAAATGAGGCGATCAGCCAAGCAGCAGAGGATATTTATCAGGCCCTGCGTCGTGAGGGAATTGATGTCCTAATAGATGATCGGGACGAACGGCCGGGCAGCAAGTTCAAAGATGCCGATCTGCTGGGCATTCCCTTGCGGCTGACTATAGGCAAACGTTTCACTAAAGAGAATATCGTGGAGGTCAGGCAACGGCAGACTTCCAAAACGCTGGATGTTCCCCATAACGAGGCTTTTGCCCAGCTCATGAAACTTCTGCGGCCCTGAATCAACACCGGTAACATCATGCCCATTATAAATAATATATTAACCCAGGCCAGACTCTATATGCCGGAAGAGAATATCCGGCTGATAAAAAAGGCCTATGACTATGCCGTTAAGACCTATGCCGACAACCCGGATCGACTGTCCGGAAAGCCTTACATAACCCATCCCCTCGCCGTAGCCCATATCTTGGTTTCTCTGCGTCTTGATGCGCCGACCATAATCTCCGGTCTGTTGCACAAGGCTCTGCGCGGCACCCCGCCTCGTTCCTCTGAGGCCGAGCTACGAGATCTATTCGGCTCGGAGGTGGCCTCGATAGTCCACGGAGCCACCAAGATTGACGATATCCAATTTAAAAGTCGGCTGGATTATAAGGCGGAGAATGTCAAGAAGATGCTTCTTGCCATCTCAGCTGATATTCGAGTATTGCTGGTGAAGCTGGCTGATCATCTTCACGATATACAGACCTTAGAATACGTTCCTGCCGCCCGCCAGCAGGAACTGGCCCATGACAGCATGGATCTATACGCCCCCCTGGCCAGCCGCCTCGGGCTTGACCTGGTAAAGAGAGAATTAGAGGATGCGGCCTTTCGTTATCTATACCCTGAGCAATATGCCGAATTAAATGAAAAAATACGGATGTCTATACCAGAGCGGGAGAAATTTGTTGAGGAGATAAAATCAATTCTCACTAATAAAATTTCGGCCCAGGGTATTAAAAATTTCAGGGTATTAGGGCGGCCCAAACATCTTTACAGTATTTATCGCAAACTGGTGGCACAGAATATCTCCATCGACAAGGTCTACGACAAGGTTGCCTTCCGGGTCATTGTCCAAGAGGTTGGTGAGTGTTATGAGGTCATGGGTATTGTTCATTCTCTGTGGCAGCCGGTTGCCAGCCGCTTTAAGGATTTTATCAGCTCACCCAAGGCCAACCTCTATCAGTCCCTCCATACTTCGGTAATCGGCCCGCATGGCGACTTTATGGAAGTGCAGATCCGAACGGAAAAGATGGATGAAATAGCCAACGACGGTATCGCTGCTCACTGGGCCTATAAAGAAGGAGCGGCTATCTCCCAGAAAGACGCCCACATGTTTCAATGGCTGAAGCAATTGGTGCAAAGCCTACAAGAGGTGGATGATGCCCGTGAGTTCCTGGATACGGTACGCGATGAACTGGATTACTCAACGGTCTACGCCCTGACCCCCAACGGTGACGTTAAGGAACTGCCCACGGGTAGCAGTCCCCTTGATTTTGCCTACATTATTCATACCGATGTGGGTCACCATTGCGTGGGAGCCAAGATTGACGGCCGTATCGTACCCCTGAAATACAGCATCCAGAATGGCGATGTTATTGAGATTATAACCGCACCCCGCCAGCACCCTAATCAGGGCTGGCTGGCCCTGGCCAAGACCAGCCGAGCTCGCAGCCGCATTCGTCACTGGCTGAAGCAGGAGGAGAAAAACCGTTTTCTCGAAGACGGCCGTGACATCTGTGAACGAGAATTACGCCGCCATAATCTAAGTATCAAACGCCTGATAAAAACCGGCCATCTCCAGAATTTACTCAAAAAATTCAACAGTCATCATCTTGATGACTTACTGCGCCGGGTGGGGAGCGGGGAAATTACCGTGGCCCAATTAACCGAAACCTTTGAACCACCGGAATTAAAGGCCGACAAGACTGACATTGCCGATTTAACGACGGGATGTCTGCCCGTGGGGGCGAGAAAAAAGGCCAAGAGCCGACAAGATGGCGGCGGCAGCCTGGTAAAGATTGACGGCATTGATAATATGATGATCAAGATAAGTAATTGCTGCATGCCCATGCCGGGCGATGAGATCGTCGGTTTTATTACTTCTGGACGCGGGGTGTCGGTACATAAGGCGGGCTGTCGAAATTTTTTGGCCACCGACCCCCAGCGTCACGTGGCGGTGGAATGGGCCGCTGATTCACACCAGGCACTTAGGACCAGAATTCAGGTGATGGCCCATAACAGTAAGTGGCTGCTGGTCAGTCTCTGTAACGTGATAAATAACAGTGATGGGGCGGAAATTATGGATGTGGAAGCCCATACCTCAAAAAAATCTGGCCAGGCTTATGTCGGTATAGTGGTGAATGTCTCCGGGCGGCGCCAATTAAATGCTATTCTGCAACAGATAAGACAGATGGAAAACGTGCTGGAGGCCGAGAGGGGATAATAAGCGTTCCCTCCCTCAAGAGACAACGCTTATTGCACTAACGGGTGTTATTTCAATTTTACCGCCGGTTTAATGACGGCTCCGGAACGGATACAACGGGTGCAGACGCTAATTCGCTTGGCATTGCCACCAGCATCGGCGACTCTCACCGTCTTCAGATTAGGCAGCCAGCGGCGACGGGTCTTGTTGTGGGCGTGGCTAACATTATTGCCGGACACCGGCTTTTTACCACATATTTCACACATTTTAGACATAACAAACTCCTCTTATAACAGTAGTAATATTAAATTTGAGAATTTTTTAACGTACTATTTTAGTCAGATTTTAGCAAGACAAATAAATGAAAAACGAATTCAAAATTTTATTCATAATTTTGCTGCTTTTATGGCAGCCTCTAAGCGCTGCGGCCAGGATAACAATTACCGTGGACCGCCGTCAGATTATCCAGCCTGATTTTAAGGGATTTAATGCGGTATATAATGCCTTTTGCTATATGCCGGAAGCGCAGGAGGAGGGGATGGATGATAGACTGCGGGCCGTGGAGTTCCAACGGGTCAGCCGTTCCGGGCTCCAGATAGCCCGCACCTTTTACCGTCCTGATTGGGCCATGGGACACGGCTACTGGTCAAGACCCGATTGGCAGTCGAGGCGGATGAAGGCCCTTTATAAGTGGCTGGCGGCTATGCGACAACGCCACATTAAGGTGGGCCTTAATATGGGCTGGTGGTTCAGCCGTGACGTGATCTGGCGGCACGACCAACATCTTCCCGTCTATCCGGAGGACATTAATCATTACGCGGCCTGGGTTAGTGAATCCCTGGGGCAGATCATTGAAACTCGTGGATTTACCAATGTAAAATATATCTTCATGTTCACGGAACCAGGTACCAAAATGGGCAGCCTACCCGGCAACTGGCGCCAATGGCCCTATTATGTCAAGGTCTTAAAAGCAGTAGACAAACGACTGCGGGCCGACGGCCGCCGCCGCCTGATAAAAATTGTCGGCCCCGATACTTCTCGTGGCCGGGGGTGGTTGAAAAGGGCGGCAGTTGAGCTAAATAAGGTTATTGATATCTATAGCGCTCATAGTTACCGCCCCCGTAATTACAAGGAATGGTTAGAGCTGGCCCGTGAAATTAAGACAGAGACCACTGCCACCGGTAAACCATTTTGGCTTGATGAATATGGGGCGCCAGACCTTAAGCTGCGTCGAAAAGCGCTCTACGGCAATCTTATCGCCCAGGCCAATGCCGCCTTTTTGAATGCCGGGGCTCAAGCCACATTTTTATGGATGTTTAATGATCAATACTATCCTTATCCCCTGCAATATTTTTCCAATAAGGATGACTTTACCGATGGTCTGCATAAATGGGGGTTATTTCCCTGGCTGCCGACAAGCCGGGCGGTACGGCCGGCCTGGTATGTCTATACCATGCTGGGCCGTCTACTCGGGGGGCGGCCGGCAAGGCAGGTATATAAAACCGAAAACAACCCGCAATTACACGCTGCCGCCACCGGCCGGGCTCATGAGTTAAATATTCTGCTGGTAAACAGCAGCAGTAAAAGGCTTGATTTTAGGCTTAAGGTCAGGGGCTGGGCCGGAACCGGCCTTTATTCATATCTCTACAATCCACAGGCCTTAAACAGCTGGCGGCCGGGTAAGGGAATAATTCCCCGCCATTGGGTTTTATTCCCCGTTGGCGGAGCGTTGAAGGCCAGTATTCCGGCTCGGGGGGTAATGGTTTACAGTACGAAGCGGCAGAACCTGACGGGGCCGCCTCTCTTGGTTAGTGGGGAAGGCGTAAACTTAAGCTCAGGCAAGCAGGTCAAGGTCAAGGCGTCCTCAAGAGTCAGCGGTCATCCCGCTGCCAATCTCATTGATGACCACCGATTGTCTTATTGGCGAGCCGGTGACAATGACCGCCAGCCCTGGTTTATCATTGATTTAGGAAAAGTGTATTGGCTCAAAAGGGCCGAGGTCTGCCCCCGGCTTGACCGCCGGAAGGAGATTGGAGCTGGATTCCCAGCGGCCTATACTATAGAAACCAGCCTCAATGGCAGCACCTGGCAAGAGGCGGCCGCCGAAACCAACATCCAGCACCTGACTGCCGGGGTGCGCGGCCTCTCCTTCGCTCCCCGCCTGGCCCGCTATGTACGTTTTACCGGTACTATAGCCTCAGGCTCAACTGCCCTGGAGATCAGCGAACTACGACTTTACGGGGCGGCCCAGGAGGAAAAAAAATAAACACTCAGGCGGAGGCGGGGATCATCTCCTGCCACATCTGCCGCATCTCAGCGGCGAAATTAAGATCATCCTTCGGCATCCGGCCATGTTCTGTGAGATAGCCGCCAATCATCATACCGTCGGCCCCGGCCATGAAGGCGGAACCAAGAAAATCCTTTAAAGCAGTTTCCCGACCGGCGGCCAGGCGGATTGGGATATTCGGCATGAGAATACGGTAGATGGCGATACCACGCAGGGCGTCAATCGCCGATAGCGGCGGCTGGTGGGCCAGGGGGGTGCCGGGCAGAGGAATGAGGATGTTGATGGGAACTGAATCTGCCCCGCAATCCCGCAGCGCAAGAGCCATTGATATACGGTCATCTTCTGTCTCGCCCAGGCCGAAGATACCGCCGGCACAGACCTCAAGCCCGGCCTCGTGGGCGGCATCAATGGTGGCGATACGTTCCTGAAAACTGTGGGTACTGACAATATTCGGGAAAAATTCTCTCGAAGTCTCTAAGTTATGATGATATCGGCTCAGCCCCGCCTCCTTCAACATCTTAAAATCCTGAAGCCCTAATATCCCGAAAGAGGCACAGACCTTAATACCAATCTGCTCCCGAATGGCCGTAATTGCCTCGGCGGCCCGTTTTAAATCTTTTGCCCCGAGACCACGACCGCTGGTGACTAAGGAAAAATGGCTGGCCTGATTTTCCTTGGCCTGGCTGGCGGCCCGCAGAATTTCATCACGTTCCTTAAGGCCGTAGACTGGAGCATCGGTATGGTAATGGGCGGATTGAACACAGAAGCGGCAGTCTTCACTACAATTGCCTGATTTAGCATTTATAATACTGCATAGTGAAAAATCAAGCCCCCGCTGGCCATTCAGTTTGGCCTCCAAGGCCTGGGCCATGAGCTCATGGCAGGTCTTTCCTGCAAAATTTTCGAGCTTTGGGTTCATAGTCACTCCTCGATTAATTCTGGCGAAAACCGAAAACACCACCCTTGGTATTTATGGCATAAGCCGTTCCCCGGCCGCCATACGACGGCCCTCTCCTGCCCGGCTGCCGACCCGCCTTTTTAGGTGGATCAACAATGGCCGGGGCAAGAAAAGGGAGATCTGCGGCGATTGGGCCGCCGTTGACCTCCTTGATAATCTGAAAGAGATGCATGCCGCTTTTGAAATAGCTCTTTTTTTGCAGCCATTTGGGCCAGTCTTTGCCGTTATCGTGTTTCAGCAGCAAGGGCAAAGTTGCCAGACTGCGAGCCACATCATCCTGCATGGCCCGCTTTATATTAAGATTAGTGAACATCTCGGCCAGCCTCTCTCGGATATCACGGGAGAGAAGGTAGGATTCCTTCTGGGTCTGGGCGCTTTGAATATCTAATTCCGCCTCGGCCCATGGTACAAGAAGTAAAGAGATGAGCAGACCGTCAGGCAGTTTCTGAACCGTTTTAATCAGGCGGTCAATAACAGTCAGGACGGCAAACAGCCGCTTTTTATTAGCCACAGCATCTTCGTGCTCGGTAAGTACATGACTGTAAAAGGGGAAGATGGTGTAGAAAATCCCACATTCACAGGCCAATTCGGCCCAGGCCTGACAGGCTCCTCCGCGCAGATCTTTCAACAACTCATCCCGAATGCGGGAGACCGGACAGAGTAGCAATTTATCCCGATTATGGAGAATTGCCTGCCAGGTCTCCGCTTCCACCTCGAATTCAGCCCGGGCTGCGTGCCTGATTACCCGCATCATGCGGACAGGATCCCTGGTGATGCGCCGATCAGGATCGCCAATGAGCCGGACAACACGGTTATTAAGATCATCAACTCCGCCGATAAAATCAATCACCGTGGAGCCCTCAATTTCGTAGAAGAGGGCGTTAATGGTTAAATCCCGCCGAAAGGCATCTTCAACGGGTGTGCCAAAGGAGTTATTGGAGGGCAACACAACATCATCGCCGGCAATTTCGTATTCACTGCGGCGGCGAAAGGTGGCCACCTCGATGATTTTACCACCATTAAAAAAAACCTGCACCAGACGAAAACGACGGCCGATTATCCGGCTGTTACGAAATACCTTTCTGACTTGAGCCGGCCGGGCGCTGGTACTGATATCAAAATCCTTGGGCGCTTTGCCAAGAAAAATATCCCGCACCCCGCCTCCAACGAGATAGGCGGTAAAACCCGCCTGCCGTAAACGCCTTAAGACCATAAGGGCATCGGCATCAATTTCTTTATTGGTAATGGGATGTTTACCCTTGGGGATAATTTGCGGGGTCGGCAAATTATCGTCTGTAGTTTCTACCGTTGACTCTGAAGTGGTCATGATTTAGGGTTGTTTTCTTTGTATACCGATTCCGCCTGCGAGACAAACTGCTCAAAAACCTGTTTGACGGTCAATATTTCGTTAAGTTTATAGACATTTTCACCAGAAAAAACCAGGCCATTCTCAGCGTCTCCCTGGCAGGCCGCCATATTAAGACGCTCGTTGATACAATAGAGATAATCGCATTTTTTCAGGCACTTAAATTCGCAGGATTCCGGTCTGACTGATTTTCCACCCATTAAATCCTGCACAAATCTATTTTTAATGGCCCGGCCCGGCAGCCCCACTGGCGAGCGCATCAGGGTTACATCATCCTTGCCCGCCTTTAGAAAAGTTTGCTTAAAGCTGTCAGCAACATCACACTCCTCGGTAAGAACAAAACGAGTGGCAATTTGAATACCGTCGGCCCCATATTTATCCATCATCTCTGCCATTTCGAAACCGTTGGTAATGCCACCGGCGGCAATCAGAGGAACCTTTTTAACCACCTTCCTGATTTCAGGGAAAAGTTTTCTTAAGGGCTGGTCGGTACCAAGATGGCCACCAGCCTCCTTGGCCTCAACAATAATAGCCGCCGCCCCCAGTTTCTCGGCCAAACGGGCAAAGGCGGGGGTGGAGACAATTGAGATAATTGGGGTATTATGTTGCTTGCCAATTTTGAATATATCACGAGAAAAACCGGCCCCGGTTACAATAACGTCGGCTCCAGCCTCAATGGATCCCATGACAAGATTATAAAAATTCTTCATGGCGAACATGATATTAACGGCTACAACGCCTTTGGTAGCCTTCTTAGCCCGGGCAATATCCTCTTGCAGCTCCAGGACAGGCAGACCTGAACCACCAATAGTGCCAAGCCCGCCGCATTCGGCAACCGGCGCGGCCAGGGCAGAGGTAGATACTCGGATGGACATACCGCCTTGCAGCAGGGGGACGGGCACAATATATTGACCAATAGTCAAAGGGGGTAATTTCATTCAGCAGGACTCCAACTCGCGGTTAGGGGGCCGCAGGGGTTAAGGCTGTTAATTTTGTAACTGTTCACAGTTAAAGACAATTTTGTCTGCTTTGACTGAAGTTACTTGATTTTTACAAAAAAAGTATGTTTTAAAGAATAAGAGAGCCTTTTATAATGCAACTCTTGGCCTTATTTGTCAAGGATGTTAGAAAGGCTGAATAAAAATATAGAAAAACACATGGTAGAATTATGCGGGTTAAACCAGGTTCGATTGGCTTTGATATTGACGGCGTAGTAGCCGATACCACCGAGGCCTTTATTCGTATCCTGAATAAGAAATACGGGATAAGCGGACTAAGCGCGGCTGATATTGTGGAATTTGATGTCTGTCGATGTCTCGACATTGATCCTGAGATAGTGGAGGGAACCTTTGCTGTTCTGCTAGCCGACCCGCTTGCGGCAGGAATGCGGCCTCTGCCAGGGGCAGTATCCGTCCTCCAGCACCTTGGGCGGCAGGCCCCGCTCACCTTCATAACCGCCCGCCCGCAGCATCGGCCCATTGCCGACTGGCTGTCTCATGTCCTGGGCCGCCAGACATTTCAAAGTTGCAATTTAATTGCCATGGGCGATCATGATGGCAAGGCTCGCCATATCAGACAAGCGGGCCTGGATTATTTTGTCGATGACCGCTACGAGACCTGCCTGGAATTAGAAACTCAGGAAGATATAACTCCCCTGGTCTTCACCCAACCCTGGAACAAAGGGCGTCACCAATTACGCAGCGTGTCATCATGGCTGGAGATCGCGGAATTATGTCATTTATAATCTGCCCTCATTGCGGTCATAATACCGGCGAATACAAGGCTCCCAAGCCTACGGTTGATATAATTATCGAACTGGGCGGCGGTATAATTCTTATTGAACGCCGTAATCCGCCTCTCGGTTGGGCGCTACCGGGTGGTTTTGTCGATTACGGCGAATCCCTGGAACAGGCCGCAGTTCGTGAGGCCCGGGAAGAAACCGAGCTGGATGTAACGCTGATTAAACAACTGGGAAGCTATTACGATCCTGCGCGTGACAAGCGTTTCCATACCATAAGCACGATATTCACCGCCTGGGCCGACGGCATCCCCCGCGGCCGGGATGATGCCCGGCAGGCCCTGGTTTATTATCGCAACAATCTGCCGCCCCTATCCTTTGATCACCGGGCTATTCTCAGAGACTATTTTTGTCAAAAGAATAGAACTCCAAAATAAAATATTGAAATATCTTTTCCGGTCTGGTATAAAACTCTATTCTAAAATAGAACAGGAGGCTTGTCTTTAATGGGAAACAATGTAACAGAAACCACAGAACAGGTTCAGTCCACGCCTGACGTTGAGAGCGTCGAAGCGGTGAGTGCCAGTCAATTTGATAATATAAGTGATGATGCCAGCTTTGCCGATTTATTTGAGGACAGCTTAAAGGTTGCCAATGTCGGAGAGGTTGTACCAGGTACGGTTATTGACTTCATCAGTCAGATGGCGGTTGTTGATATCGGTGACAAATCCGAGGCCATGATCTCCCTGTCGGAGTTTAAAAACGACGGCGAACAGTTGGAGGTTCATGTTGGTGATGTCTTTGATGTCTTTGTTGAAAAGCGCGAAAAGGACGGCGGTCTCTGTCTGTCGCGTGAAAAGGCGATTGCGATAAAAGTCTGGGAGGCTATTGCCCAGATTCAAGCGGATGACGGCACCATCCCCGGGGTTATTGAGAACCGGGTCAAGGGCGGACTTTCCGTTGATATAGGAGTACCGGCCTTTTTACCTTATTCGCAGATTGATCTGCGGCCGGTTAAGGATCTGGATGCCATGTTAGGCCAGACCTATGAATTCAAAATTTTAAAATATAACCGTAAGCGTAATAATGTGGTTATCTCCCGCCGGGCCATTCGTGAGGAGGAGAGAAATAAATTGCGTGAGGCCATGCGCGATTCCCTGCAGGAAGGCGCAGTTATCAAGGGTACCATTACCAATATCACTGATTACGGTATCTTCGTTGACCTGGGCGGCATGGACGGCCTCTGTCATATTACCGATCTTTCCTGGGGGCGGGTGTCACATCCCTCCAAGATGTTCCAGGTCGGTGAGAATTTAGATGTTAAGATCTTAAAGTTCGATAAGGATTCCGGCAAGGTTTCCCTCGGCGTTAAGCAGCTTAAGGAAGATCCTTGGTCAACCGTTCAGGAGCGTTATCCTGTAGGCACCAAGGCCAGCGGCAAGGTAGTCAGTATCACGGATTACGGGGTATTTGCCGAATTGGAAGAGGGCGTTGAGGGTCTGGCCCATATTTCAGAGATGACTTGGTCAAAAAAGGCCAAACATCCCTCCAAGCTGGTTGCCATGGGAGATCAAATTGAGATAGTTATTCTCAATGTTGATGCCGCAGCCAAACGTATATCTCTGGGCATGAAGCAGTTACAGCCCAATCCCTGGGATCTGGTTTCTGAAAATTACCCAGTAGGTTCCATTATTGAGGGTAAGGTTAAGAATATTACGGACTTTGGCGTCTTCATCGGTATCGAAGAGGGCATTGACGGTCTTATTCATGTCTCCGATCTCTCCTGGACCGAGCGCATTAAGCATCCTTCAGAGAAATACAGCAAGGGCGATACCCTGCAGGCCGTGGTCTTGAAAATTGACCGCGAAAACGAGCGTTTCTCTCTCGGGGTCAAGCAATTGGAGCCCGATCCCTGGCAGGAGGCCGTAACCAAATATCCCGTGGGCAGCAAGATCACCGGTAAGATCACTAATGTGACGGATTTTGGAGTTTTTGTTGAGGTTGAGGACGGCATCGAGGGTTTGGTGCATGTCTCTGAAATCAGCGAAGACAAAATTAACAGCCCGGTTGGCCTGTATAAGGTCGGTAATGAGTTAGAGACCAGGGTAATTAACGTCTCAGCCAAGGATCGTAAAATAGGCCTGTCCATTAAGGCCCTGGCCGACAAGCAGGAGGATGTGCTTGAAGAGTATCAAAAGAAACAGGCCAGCCCCTCTACTATAGGTGATCTCTTAAATGCCAAGAAGGAGGAGATTGCTGCCCAGCAGCAGAACGAGGACGGCGATAAAAAAGAGACAGACGCCTGATTAAGGCGTTAAATTCATAGTCATGGATAAAAGGTTATTTCACCAGAGGCATCCCGTCGTATTCGGTTTATTCGTTTTGACGGGTCTGTTCCTCTTCCTCTTTGGTGGAATAACCTTTTTTATTGCCCGTCTGATTCACCCTCAGGCCTATGAGACCACCCAAGCCAACGCCATTGGGGTTTTGCGTTTGCAGGGAGTTATTATGGATGCCGACAAGTCTATCAAGATCTTGACCGACTTCCGCCGTAATTCCCGTATCAAGGCCGTAGTTGTACGGATAGACAGCCCTGGTGGAGCCGTGGGTGCCTCCCAGGAAATATATGATGAAATTCGGCGGACGGCACGGGTAAAACCCGTGGTTGCCAGTATGCAGTCCGTGGCAGCCTCGGGGGCGTATTACGCCGCCTTGGGAGCTACCCGTATTGTCGCTGACCCAGGAACCATAACCGGCAGTATCGGGGTTATTATCAAATTTGCTAATTTAAAAAAATTATTCAATAAGATCGGCTATAGGACGGAAGTGGTAAAGAGCGGAATCAACAAGGATATTGGTTCAATGTCTCGCAATATGACTCCAGAGGAACGTCAACTACTCCAGAGGATGATTAATAACGTCCTTAAACAGTTTGTCGGAGCGGTGGCAAAAAGCCGTCATCTAACGGTGGCCAAGGTTAAAAAGATTGCCGATGGCCGGGTCTTTACCGGTGAGCAGGCCCTGGATCTGGGTTTGCTTGATAAACTTGGTAATTTTACCACCGCCGTGGAAATGGCGGCCAAACTTGGCGGCATAACCAGTAAAAATCCCCCCTTGGTCTACCCGGAAGATAATAAATTTAACCTTCTCCATTATCTGAGCGACATGAAGAGTCAGGTGTTAGACAGTATGTTATGGAACAGAATGCCAGCCCTTATGTATCAGACTAATTAACCACCATGCTTAAAAAAGATATTATTAATTATATAGTAACTAATATGCCGTATTTGATGAAGCAGGATGCTTCACGGGCGGTAAAAATTATTATAACATCCCTGATTGAGGGGTTGAAAAATGGCCAGCGGGTTGAAATCAGAGGCTTTGGCAGTTTAAGCGTCCGTGAGCGCCGCGCTAAATCGGTACCCAATCCCAAAACCGGGGAGATGATGCATATCCCGGCTCGGAAATCAATTCACTTTACTATGAGTAAATCACTGAAAGAGCCATTGATTAAGGGGTAGTTCTTCGCTTTCCCCGGTCATACCTGTCGCGGTCAGAATGATCCGCTATCCCCCTTCCCCTCTCTCAAAATTACCGGTTCCGAGCCAGTCAAGGAGATAACAGTTGACGGCTCTGGATATATCTGGCCGCCGTCAATTATCAGGTCAACCAGGTTGGCCAGCTTTTCTTCAAGTTCATAGGCCTCGCCAACCGGTTCTTCATCGGCATTAAGAATGGCGGAGGTGGTCAGAATTGGATTACCGAGGGCCTCCACCAGGGCCAGGCATATATTATTATCCGGTACCCTTATTCCCACCGTCTTCTGCTTACTGGTCATGATCTTGGGCACTATTTTCATGGTGGGCAGGATAAAGGTGTAGGCCCCTGGGAGATGCCGTTTCATTAACCGATAGGCCTGATTTGAAATGTGACAGTATTGACTTACATTCTTCAGGCTGCTACACATGAAACTGAATGGTTTATGGGTGGGCCGCCGCTTTAGTTGATGAATCCTTTTCACCGCCTTCTGGTTGAATATATCGCAGCCGATGCCATAAATAGTATCGGTTGGATAACAGATAATCTCACCGCCCCGCAGTCTGTCTGCTACCTGCGCGATAAGTCTAACTTGTGGATTGTCAGGGTTAATGTTAAGCATGGCACGATATTGCGCCGAATAACCAAACTTGTCAAGTAAAGAATTCCCGTAATTATTCACCAGAATTTTGTTTTACCCTGATCCTGAAGCGGCGGTGAACACTTACATTCCGAGATGTTATAAAGTCAAGGGTGTGGTTTACTGAATGCTTATGTAAATATCGTGCAAGAACCGAAAGAGACAAATTTTGCCGCCATTGATTTGGGCAGCAATAGTTTTCGCCTGCTGGCGGTATCCGGTCTACAGTCAAGGTGGCCCCCTGCCCGAATTTTACTTGATACCTGCTGCCAAACCCGGCTTGGTGAAAAATTAACGGCAGACCGCGGATTAAGTGAAGCGGCCCGCCAGCGTGGTCTTATCGCCTGCCGAACCTTTGCCCGGCAATTACGGGATCTACCAGCGATGCCGGTGCGGGCCTATGGTACCGAGGCCCTGCGTCAGGCCGCAAACCGCCTGAAATTTATTCGCGAGGCTGCGGAAATTCTGCAATGTGAAATTGAGGTTGTCAGCCCGAAACAGGAGGCGGCCTTTACCCTCATGGGCTGCCTATCCCGGCAAAAAGAGAGTAACCGCCCTTTGCTCTTAGTCGATGCCGGGGGCGGCAGTACCGAAATAATTCTGGCCCGGGCGGGGCGGAAGCCGCTAATCCGCAGTCTGCCCGTCGGAGCGGTTAATCTAACAGAACGTTTTTTCAGGGCCGGAATCAACCCCTCGACCCAGGCCCAAATGAAAATTTTTCTTCTTGAGCTCATCAGACCCGTATTTGCCGAACTTATAACTGCTGATCTCGGCAAAATACGTCTCGCAGCCTCGGGAGGTACGGCTAACGCGTTAGCCATGCTCTCCCTAAACCTGGAGTGTTACCAGGCAAGGCTGATTCAGGGCAGTAAATTAACCAGGGCCGGGTTAGATGAAATTTTTGGCCGCTTAACAGGCCTGGAACCAAAGGCACTCCGCTCGGTGCCAGGCTTAGGAGAACGAGGGGCAATTATTCCAGCCGGCATAATGCTGCTCCAGGCAATTATTCAAATAACCGGCCACAATTTAACCGTCAGTACCAGCGGTTTCTTAGAAGGAATTATCCTTCAGTACGGGGGGCGCTAATCTGCCCCCTTTGGCCTTTTACAAAATCGTCGTTTTTATCATTTTGTTATTTATGAAAATAATTTAGAATGATAAATTACCAGTAACTTATTCAAAATAATGCCCAATAGATATATTTAAACCAACGCTTGATGGACTCGTAAAAAGTCCATCACTAACTAAAGATGGCTAAGTCAGCTAAGCGAGGACTGCGAAAAGTTCGACATACAGGTAAGTGAACGCAGTGAGACTCCGAAACGCCACAACGCCGTAGATCGGACTTCCAACGAACTCATTTTGTCAAAAGGCTATAACTCTTTGAGTTAACGCGGTTTATTCAGAGAGATACTTTTTGACTTTTGTAACCGAAGTTCGTTGTATGTAGGATGCCGTGCGCGGTATAATTTAGCTTTTTACGATGCCGTCAACGCTTCAGTCAGTTACCCCAAAATTCACCATAAATTATTCCCAGGGAGCCCTTTGCAATGCAAGATAAAATTATATTTGATGCCTATACCTTTGATGACCTGCTGCTGGTTCCACAGGCCTCCGATGTTCTACCCGCTAAGGTGGAACTTGGTACCAGATTGACCAAGACGATCAATTTACAGATTCCCCTGATTAGTGCCGCCATGGACAGTGTCACTGAGCACCGGACGGCCATCAGCATGGCCCGGGAAGGGGGAATGGGCATTATTCACAAAAACATGGGAATTGACAATCAAATCCTGGAGGTACAAAGGGTCAAGAAATCTGAATCCGGCATGATTGTCGATCCAATTACCGTGGAGGAGGATGCCACGGTGGCCGATGTTCAGGCCATTATGCAACGTTTCCATATCTCCGGGGTACCGGTGCGGCGGGGTAAAAAACTGGTGGGCATCGTCACCAACCGTGACCTGCGCTTTGTCTCCGACCCCCTGCTCCGAGTACGAGATGTCATGACCAGCAAAAACCTAATAACCGCTAAAGTTGGAATTACCCTGGAACAATCCAAGGCCCTACTCCATGAACACCGGATTGAAAAATTACTGGTAGTGGACGACGAGGGCAATTTAACGGGGCTTATTACCACTAAGGATCTGGAAAAAATCAAACGCTACCCCCACGCAGCCAAGGACGACCTGGGTCGTCTGCTGGTGGGTGCGGCCATTGGGGTTGACACCCCCCCCGAATCATTAGAGGGCCTGATTAAGGCCGGAGTGGATATTGTGGTTCTGGATTCCGCCCATGGTCATTCCCGAAATATTATCAACGCCTTAAAGAGACTAAAAGATAATTTCCCCGATCTGCAGGTAGTAGCCGGCAATATTGCCACCCCGGAGGCCGTGGTCGATTTGATCAAGGCCGGGGCCGATTGTGTCAAGATCGGGGTGGGGCCAGGGTCAATCTGCACTACGAGAATTGTGGCTGGAGTCGGAGTACCGCAGATGACCGCCATCTATCGCTGCGCCAAAGTGGCGGCTGAATACGATGTCCCGGTTATTGCCGACGGCGGCATTAAATTTTCTGGTGATATTACCAAGGCTATCGGTATGGGAGCCCATGTCATTATGGTGGGCAGCCTCTTTGCCGGTACCGATGAGGCGCCAGGTGAGACCTTTTTGTATCAAGGCCGTACTTATAAGGGGTATCGGGGTATGGGTTCTCTCGGGGCCATGAAAAAGGGCAGCAGTGACCGCTATTTTCAGGAAAAGGTGGAAAATCCCGCCAAGCTGGTTCCCGAGGGTATTGAGGGCAAGGTGCCATACCGCGGGCCAATCTCAGATACCATCTATCAGTTGCTTGGCGGCCTGCGATCGGGGATGGGCTATGTGGGGGCCAAGGATATTGAGACCCTGCGCCAGCGGGCCAAATTCGTCAAAATTACCGCTGCCGGACTCAAAGAAAGTCATGTACACGACGTTATTATTACCAAGGAGGCACCTAATTATAGATTAGGCTGATTATCATGGAAATTCAAACAGAAAAGATATTAATTCTCGATTTTGGTTCACAGACCACCCAGTTAATTGCCCGCCGTATACGGGAACAGAAGGTCTATTGTGAGGTACACCCCTATTATCTAAGCCTTGAGAAGATCAAGACTATGAGCCCCAGGGGCATAGTCCTCTCCGGCGGCCCCAAGAGCGTCTATGACGAAGATGCCCCCAAGAGTGATCCCGGCATATTCGATCTTGATATTCCGGTGTTAGGCATTTGTTACGGGGCGCAATTAATGACCATCCAGGGCGGCGGCCGGGTGGAAAAAGCGCAAAAACGTGAATTTGGCAAGTCTGAGCTGATAATCAAAAGCAGTACGGGGCTCTTCGCCAATATGGAGCCCGAAGGTGCCAACCAGGTCTGGATGAGTCATGGCGACCGCATAGAGGAACTGCCCGCCGAGTTCATGATCTCAGCGGTGAGCGAGCACTCGCCCAACGCCGCTATCCGCCACCGGCATAAACCCCTGGTGGGGGTTCAGTTTCATCCTGAGGTGGCTCACACCCTGATTGGCAAAGATGTATTACGTAATTTTGTCTTCGACATGTGTCATTGTCAGCCCAAATGGACCATGCAGTCCTTTGTGGAATCCAATATTGCCGCTATCCGGGAAAAGGTGGGGAGTGATCAGGTTATCTGCGCCTTGAGCGGTGGGGTTGACTCCTCGGTAGTGGCAGCCCTTATTCATCGGGCCATCGGTAGCCAGTTAACCTGCATCTATGTCGATAATGGTCTCATGCGCACCGGAGAGACGGAGAGTGTTATGCGTTTTTTCCGGGAAAAGACCGGGCTCGATGTTATTCAGGTGGATGCCCGCGATGAATTTCTCGGCCAGCTCACCGGGGTAAGTGACCCTGAGAAGAAACGCAAGATCATCGGCCACGGGTTCATCAAGATATTTGAGCAAGAAGCCGGCAAAATCAAGGATGCCAAATACCTGGCCCAGGGTACTCTCTACCCGGATGTAATAGAGAGCGTCTCCTTTGTCGGTGATACGGTGATTAAATCACATCATAATGTCGGCGGACTACCCGAGGTTATGAAACTGGATCTCATCGAGCCTCTGCGTGATCTGTTTAAGGACGAGGTGCGGCTCCTGGGCCTGGAGCTCGGCCTGCCCGAAGAGGCCATTTACCGGCAGCCCTTCCCCGGCCCCGGCCTGGCGATTCGGATAATTGGCGAGATCACCCCTCAGCGTCTTGAGATCGTCCGGCAGGCCGATGTCATTGTCCTTGAAGAGATGAAACTGGCTGGATTATACCGTCAGACCTGGCAGTCCTTCGCAGTTCTGCTGCCCATTCAGACCGTGGGAGTCATGGGCGATGAACGAACCTATGAGCACGTGGTGGCCCTGCGCTGTGTGGACAGCTTAGATGCCATGACCGCCGACTGGTCAAGACTGCCCTATGATTTATTAGGCCGGATGTCTAACCGGATTATTAATGAGGTGCGGGGGGTCAACCGGGTAGTTTTTGATATCTCTTCCAAGCCGCCAGGCACCATTGAATGGGAATAACCATGAATAGTGATACCCCTCCGGAACCCCACACTCTCTCAGTGGAACGGGCCAACTGTCTGCTGGAAAATATCTCCAAAATTATTAAAATTATCAACCAGAAGGGGGGTAAGTTTAATAAACGCTTGGATGATATCCTGGCAATAATCTTAGACTATATGGGGGTAGAGCAGGGCTCAATTATGGTTCTGGAGGGCCATAACCTGATAGTTGCCACCGCCAGCCGCCGGGAAATAATTGGCGAAAAACAGGCCATGGACAGCGATTCCATCGCCGCTCTGGCAGCCAGGACGGCGGCCCCTGTCTTTATCCCGGATATCTCCATTGATCCCCGTTTTAATAATAAGCGGCCGCATAATCAGCATTATAAAAGAAACGCCCTGCTCTCCCTGCCGATCTTTCAAGACGAGCAATTATTGGGGGTAATAAATATTACCGATAAGGCAGAGGACAAAGATCTGCTACAGGAAGATATTACCTATCTCCTTGATTTCAGCACTATGATTATCTCAACCCTGGTTCAGCAGCGCCTGCACCAGGAGCTGCGGCGCCAAAAGGACAATCTGCGCCACAAAAACAGGGCGTTAAAACGACAGGAGTCTTTGCGGGACGAGTTATACAAAATGCTGATTCATGATCTCAAGGCCCCGTTGGCTGAGGTGGTGGCCAATCTGGATATTATGTCTTATTCTATAAGCCAGGAGAATCGTGAATTTCTGGCCGCCGCCCAGATTAGCTGTGATCGTGCCGTGCGTATGGCGAATAATCTGGTGGCCATCAATAAGATGGAAGACGGCAAATTAATTCCATGTCCAGAGGAGGTTCATCCCAGGGCGCTGCTTGAAGAGGCCTTGAGCGCCCTGCGCGGCCTGGCCCGGATTAAGGATGTGGAGCTCGTGCTGGCCGCCGACCCTGAGTTGCCCATGGCCTATGTTGATCGAATCCTGATCTTGCGGGTCTTGCAGAATTTATTGACCAACGCCCTGGGTTATACCACACCAAGCACCATAATTACCGCCGGTTGTAATTATCTCGCCGTTAGCGAGGAGTTAGAATTTTTTGTGCAGGATCAGGGGCCGGGGCTGTCAGAAGACAAACAAGAAAAAATATTTGAAAAATACTCCCGCCTCTCTGAAAAGCAGGATGCCCTGGTGGGTACAGGCCTGGGCCTGTACTTCTGCCGCCTGGCCATTGAGGTTCATAAAGGTAAAATTGCGGTCAACAGCAGACCCGGTGAGGGCTGCCGATTTTATTTTCTTTTGCGCCTTTAACGGCGTTTAGCTTGAGAACTCCCTATGACAATAGATCCAGCCCAAATTAATTTTCTCATCGTTGATGACCTGGATAATATGCGGCGCTCCATTCGAGCCATGTTGAAATTAATCAAATTCGGCCGTAAATATTATGAAGCAGCGAACGGCCTTGAGGCCTGGGAAATTTTAAACACCGAACATTGCGCCATAAAGTTCATAATTTCCGACTGGCAGATGCCCAAGCTGAATGGTACAGAACTCCTGAATAAACTGCGCGGCAACAAAAAGTTCAAGGATACCCCCTTCTTGATGATAACCGCCGAGGCCAACCAGAGTATTGTCGCCGAGGCCGCCGAACAGGATGTGGATGCCTATCTCACCAAGCCTTTTGTTACCGCAACCCTGGAGCAGAAAATCCTGGAACTGCTTAACCGGGTGGATAATCCCAGCCCCCAGGCCATACTGCTGCGCAAGGCTGACAAATGGCGGGTCAAGGGCCAGTTTGATAATGCCATTGAATGCCTGCGCCAGGCGGCTGCTTTGAGTAAACACTCATCCCGGCCGTGGCGGGAAATGGGCCGTCTGTTTCTAAAGAAGAATGATCTGCCGGGGGCGGTTGAAGCCTTTGAACAGGCCATTACCATGAATCGTTTAGAGGTTCCGTCTTATCATTATCTCGGCCAGATTTATCTGAAACAGGGAGAGACGGATAAGGCTATTAAATATTTTACCAAGGCCCTGGATCTAAGCCCGCGCAACGCCGAACGGGCCTTTAAGGTGGCAGCGCTCCTCTTAAAACACCAGCGAATTAAAGAGGCAGAAAAGATATTAAAAATCATGCTCCGTAATAATCCGGACAATCTTGATCTTCAGGAAGAAACCGTGGATCTCGCCATGGAGCACGGTCTTTTTAAGCTGGCGGTTTTATGCTGCCGGAAGGTGCTGGAAGCAGCGCCAGAGCGTGATTATCTGCAAAAAAAACTGGGCCTGGCCCTGTTGCGAAAGGGTGCTTATCAAGAGGCAGCAGCTCTGCTTGAGAAAGTACAGCAACATTTTCCCATGGACATCAACGTCCTCCTTAATCTCGCCGAGTGTTATCTGAAACTGAAAATGCGGATGCGGGCCGACAAATGGGCCTCAAAGGCGGTTAGAATTGATCCGGGCAATAAACTGGCCCAGGAAATATTGGATCAGTGTTAAGTCATGGCGCAAGAAAATCTCATCCTGGCCGCCATCATGCCCATGCCCTACCAGGGAGCCAAACTGTTGGCAGCGGCTTGGCCCGCCTTTATTAGCCAGCTCAACAATCTCCTCAAAGAAAGTGGTTTTGAGGCGCCTGATACCTCGGCCGAACTGCTCCTCTTCTCCTTCCCCAACCCAACCGCTGCCCTGAAGGCCGTACTGGGTGCCTTTGTTAAATTACACCATGACCACAAAACTTTAAGCGGCGAATCCTTACCGCTTAAATGCGTTATGCACCTTGTTTCCCCGCTTGATTCAAGGCCGACCCTGCTTTCCCAGGATGATGAGTATTGGGATATACTAAATCCGGAGACGATTTATGTCACCAGAGCCCTGAAAAATCAGCTTGAATTATTACTGGCCCGCCGCCAATGCCCGGCTTGCAAACTGAAAAGTGAGGGCGGCGGTCTGACGGCGCTGGTCTTCCCCGAGCAAGGCAAGATCAGCGCCCGCCAAATACTTGCCTTTCGAGATCTCCCCCTCGCTGGCAGCGGCCACCCCTGTTTTTATTGCGGTATGCGTTGGCACCTTCCCGCCCACTGTCCGGCCAAGACCTTAAAAATGGCGCATAACGGGCTACAGGAAATTGGCTATCTGCCCTTTAAGCAAATAAATATCCTCTACAAAAAGGTCTTTGCCGAACCGCAGAAAATGGCCCATACCCTGGCCGCCGGTATCAGCGTATCCCAGATCCGCAGGAACCCACCACTCTCGGTATATATTGCTTTCCTTGATATAAACCGGGTATATCAGCCTCGTTTTTTATGGAATATCACCTTCAGCATCTATAACAAATGGGAGTCTGTGTTTAAGACGGATAAAATCAATCTTGATAATAATAATCTCCAGCTCGGTTTTGATTGTCTGCGGGTCAAAGAGTATGGCCGGGCCGAGGAATTACTCCTGCGGGAGTGTAATCACAAGGCCCCCAAACGATTTTACGCCGTACTGGGCCAGGCCTTTCTGGCTCTGGAAAGGGGGCGTCTCGCTGATATGCGTAATTATCTTGAGCTGGCCTCCAATTTTGCTATTGCCGAAAAGGAGCGTATTTATATATCGCTTCTTTTGTCGAGATATTATGATCTTAACGATGAAAACTGGAAGGCGCGTGATTTAATCAAAAACGCCTTTACCATCAGGGCTGACTGCCAGGATCTTCTCTACCGCAAGGTGCAGCTTGAGGTCAAAGGTAATTTCAAGGAGCAGGCCTTTCAGCTCCTCCGTTCATTGATGGTTGATCAACGGCGGCTGTATATGATTATTATGATGGATCCAGAATTGATTCATATTCAGACCAAGGTGGAGGATATCCTCCAAGCCCAATATCAGACTATTGCCAGCGCCGCCAACGAGAATTTAATTAGAGCCAGAGAGGAAATTAACGACCTGGCTGGCTGGTTTGAAAAAGAAGATAAAGAGATGAAAGTAAATATTCAGACCCTGGCCAATCTGGAAAAAATGATGCTCAGGGGCAGCTATTTTGACTGTCTCGATACGGCCTCAAGGGCCAAGGGGCTCTATGCCGCCGGCCGCCAACTGCGGGAAAACAAGTTAAACAAACTCTATGACCAGGCCAATCAAGAGATGACACGCTGGAAGGGCTATTATAATTTCTGGCTTTCATATCAATTTCCCAGTTTTTTTAAAAAATTCCACCGCCAGTTGCTGCCCATTAAGAAAAAAATTAATACAATTATCAAACTGGCAAAAAGGAATCAGGCCGAGCCCTACAGGCAGGCCGTTGACTTATTGGCTGAAGTCAAAGAGGCCATAAAAGGGCTTGAGCCAATGTACAGGCGGATGACCTGGCTTAATATTATCTTCTCCGGGGGGCTGGTGTTCGGCAAAAAACTGGTAGTGGCAGAATTGGCGCTGGCCGCTGTTGCCCTGATGATTGTCTTTATTGCCGGACTTCTACCAGAGTCATCCTCCATGAAAGGCCTGGCCAGTCTGCTCTCCGATCCCCTGTTTCTAAAAAAAGCCGAGGTAATTATTCTCGCCTTTGCCGCTCCACTGCTGGCCTTAATCATGACGGTGCGGAGAATGGGGAAATAACGTAAGCGCTCCATGAACACCCTGCTGTACGCACTTAACTCCCCCAGGTAAGCGAGTCTGCGAGACTCCGATATACAGCAAGGCTGACCTACCACTCTAAGGGCGGTAGTGTTCCCTGCTTTAGACCTCTAAAAAATCAAACCCAAGATCTACCGGGAATTTCCTGGAATTTTTTAGACACTTTTGTAATTTATCACCTCAAGTATCCCTCCCCCCCGCTCAGGCACATCAAATAGCGAAATAACACCGCTACTCCAGCAAGTTAACCAAGGTCAGAAAACTCACATATTGTTCTTTCCTCACCCCACATGTCTACATTTTTGAAACATACCAAATACATTATCCACACAAATGTATTAAGATTTTCCACAATCTCCCAAACAAAGCCCGCCACAAACTCATAACACAAGTTTTTTTATCATTAAAAACAAATAGTAACGATATAACCTTAATATAATTTCACACCCTGGCACACTGCATGCTTGACCTAAAAAATCATGATTTCACCGGCGTACGAGCAAGAGCAGTCATAAAATATCTGTCGCGTAACAGCGGCACCGCTAATCCTTCACAGTGGTATCGTCGTCATGCAACAAAGGAGAAAACCATGAGAAAGATCGAGGCAATAATCAAACCCTTTAAGCTCGATGAATTGAAAGAGGCATTATCAGAGTTGCAGATAAACGGGATGACGATTTCCGAGGTAAAGGGATTCGGGCGCCAGAAAGGGCACACAGAGATATATCGAGGCGCGGAGTATGTAGTTGACTTCATCCCCAAAATCAAGGTGGAGCTGGTAGTGCCGGAGGAAATTACCGGGCAGGTGGTTGAGGCCATTATAGCAAGTGTCAGAACGGGTAAAATCGGCGACGGTAAAATTTTTGTGCTGCCAGTGGAAACTGTTCTCCGAATACGCACCGGGGAACGGGATAAAGAGGCAATCTAATTACCCAAAAATATAACTATTCAGCTGTACCCCATCTAAACAGTTACGGTTACGAGTTAAGGGTAATTTGCAACCTTCGCTGAATAGTTACCAAAAAAATCATCTTATAAGGGAAACAAAATGCGCAACATATTATTATCAACGGCAGTATTTTCAGCCTCATCAGCCCCACGGGCGGTTGAGAACACGACTTCGGTACTTGTGTCCAATACCGAAGCAATAAATATATGTTTTTCGTCCAGAGACGACTCGAGCGGAATAGGCCGAAATGGGGCAAAAGCACAAATTGGAGAAATGAAATGAAGCAATTGCTAAGTGTATTATGCCTTGGAATATTTCTGTTTATGGCGGGCACGGTCTACGCCGCCGGCTATGAGATGCCGGGGGCCTCTTCCCAGCCAACGGCTCCGGCGGTACTGATGCCGGATCCCTCGGGAGCGAATACCGGCGGTGCAGCGGACGTGATTGGCGCTACTGCTAACGCCCCCACAAAGCAGGATATGACACAGATGGCGAAAACCGAGCCCCTGGCAGTAAAACTGGCAGATGTCATTGGCCATAACCGGATTGCCATCAATTTTATGTGGACTCTGCTTTGTGGTTTTCTCGTTATGTTTATGCAGGCCGGTTTCGCCCTGGCAGAAACCGGCTTCACACAGGCCAAGAATGCCGGACATACCATGGCCATGAACATGATGATCTACGGCATAGGGATGCTCGGTTACTGGATATGCGGTTTTGCCATCCAGATGGGCGGCGTGGGCAATATCGCCACCCTCGGCGGCGGAACAGGATTATTGAACGGAGAATTCGCCATCCACCTTTTTGGCAAGGATTTCGGCCTGTTCGGGACAAATGGATTTTTCCTTTCCGGCAACGCCTATGATGTTTCTATATTTTCTCTCTTTCTCTTCCAGATGGTTTTCATGGATACCACCGCCACAATCCCCACTGGCTCCATGGCGGAACGCTGGACATTCAAATCCTTTGTCTTTTACGGCTTTTTCATCGCCATGTTTGTCTACCCGCTTTACGGAAACTGGGTATGGGGCGGTGGCTGGCTGTCACAGCTGGGAACTAATTTCGGGCTCGGCCACGGAACACTGGACTTTGCCGGCTCATCTGTTGTCCATATGACCGGCGGCGTGGCGGCGCTCGTCGGGGCCATAATCCTTGGGCCGCGAATCGGGAAATTCGACAAGGATGGAAAACCACGTGCCATTCCGGGGCATCACATTCCCATGGCCATTACCGGCTGTTTTATTCTCGCCTTCGGCTGGTTCGGATTTAACGCTGGCTCAACCCTGGCCGGCGGAGATCTGCGAATCGGTATCATCGCCACCAACACTATGCTGGCATCCGCCTCCGGAGCACTTTTTGCCATGTTCTATATGTGGAGATTCTACGGTAAGCCTGATGTCTCCATGTCGGCCAACGGCCTGCTGGCTGGACTCGTTGCCATAACCGCACCCTGCGCCTACGTGAATTCGGTGGCCGCCGTCGGCATCGGTGCCATTGCTGGTGTTCTGCTCTGTATCAGCGTATTTTTTGTCGAACGTGTTTTAAAAATCGATGATCCGGTGGGTGCCATTTCTGTCCATGGGGTCAACGGAGCTTGGGGACTCCTCTCCCTGGGGCTTTTTGCCGATGGAACTTACGGTGATGGAGTCAATGGGGTCAGCGGCACAGTCAGAGGGCTTTTTTACGGCAACACCTCGCAGTTCATAGCCCAAGTGGTGGGAATCGTCACTAATTTCGTCTTTGTCTTTGTGGTGATGTATGTCTTCTTCACACTGCTGGACAAGGTTGTTCCACTCAGGGTCTCCAAAGAGGTAGAAATCAGCGGACTGGATCAAAACGAAATCGCGGTTTCCGCCTATCCGGAGTTCAATGTAAAACCTGCCTATCTGGAGGGAAATTAAACAGAAAACCTGGCTATTCAGCAGCATATAGGGTGCTGCTGAATAGTTACATTTTTTGTAACTATTTAGGTGTGACTGTAAATTGCCCTAAACTCAGGACTGTAACTGGTTTAGATGTGCTTCAGATTCGGTGTCTGCGCTTACCTGTTCAATTATGGCTTCGCAGCGTACTTGTGCTACTTAAGAAGCCATAATTGGACAAATATGGATGCAGCTAAACAGTTACCAATTTTTTAATCTCAACCTATGCCATCCCGCGCGGATCAGGGCGGGATTCACCAACTCTGCCGCGCGGCTTTTTGTGCAACAATTTGACCTGACATGGCAAAACACCTTATTATTCTCCAGCGCACCTTATATAAAAGGCCGGGCAAGATTATTACCGAAACCGCTAAACGGTTTAAAGTTAAACTGAATATCGTAAAACTTTGGCGGCAATCCATCCCCCCCTTAGCAAAATACGACGGCATAGTCGTCCTGGACGGCAATTTACCGTGTCCTGATGACAAAAATTACGCCTCCTTCCTGGAGCAAAAGAAAACCATTCACAAGGCGCTTAACGAAGACCGGCCTTATTTGGGGATCGGCCAGGGACTTCATCTCCTGGCTCAAAACCAGGGGGCGGTCGTCAGCGCCAACTATTGCGCCAGTATCGGCTTCACCACCAGCTATCTTACCCATAGAGGCCGGGAGCATCCAATTTTTAAAAATATTCCAGCCAGTCTACCTGTTTTTAAATGGCATAATCAGGCCATAATGCCGCCCATACCCCATAATTTTGACATTCTGGCTACCTCTGTAGACTGCCAGTTTGAAGCCGTTTCCGTACCGGGCCGCCCCTATATTACGGGATTGCAATTCATTAATAATGCGGCAGCCCCCCGAGAGGTAAAAAAATATTTAACCAAAGATCAGAAATGGTTATCATCAGCGGCCCCCAATGGAATCGATCAGGCTTTTATTATGGCTGAAGCGAAGAGACTCCATTCTGAAACCACCCGAAATTTTGCCGTTTTATTTTCTAATTTTATTAATATGTTATAAATTTTAGTAACTATTTAGGTGTGACTGTAAATCGCCCTAAACGCCGAGCTGTAACTATTGTTATTTACCGCCCGCCCATTTTTCCAGGGCCTGTAATTTTTATTGACATTAAAACATAAACATATATTTATATATACAATCAATAATTCAATCAAGAGCAGCCTCGAAAGATTAATGGAAAAACACCTAAAAACTAAACCTGATGATTTGACGAATGCCGATCCGCAGGCTGTGGCCTTTCTGGCCAAGGCCATGGGTGACGAAAATCGGCTACGCATCATCATGGTGCTGGCTAAGGGTAAAAAGCCAGTTTCCCGCATTGTTGAGGAAATGGGTATTTCACAACCCTTAGCCTCCCATCACCTCAAAGAACTCAAGCGGGCTCTGCTCGTAAAGGTTGAGAGGAGCGGCCCGTTTATTTATTACGAGTTAGCAGATCACCGCATAGTAACAATCCTTGCGAACCTAAATAGCCTGGCGGCAGAACTATTAGCCAGCAGAAAAGCATTTTAACGTTTTTTACAGGGTAGACAATGAAGGAACTACAACAAATTCTTGAGACAATGGAACCAGCCGAGGCCTTGGCGGCTTTAACTCCGCAACTCAAAACAATCCTCACCCATCTTGATGAGGAAGCCAGGGTAAGTTTTGTAACTAATATAATTGATGAGGCGGGTGGAGATAAGATTTCCAGCATGGTGGATCTCTGACTTGCCGAATGTATGGGCGAAGGTGTCGACCCAACACATATGTGTCAAAACCTGGTACACAAGGTAGCCCAGTCCAAGCAGCTGATGGCGGTCACCGACCCGGATATTCTGGTATTATTTGAAAGCTGGCTCGATGAGCTGGAGTACGAAGTGGCAGCCTGCCTGAAGCAGCACCCCCAAAGCACAGCCGAAGAACTTGCCAATACTCTGGGTCTTTCAAAGCGGGGGGCTGATTTTATACTGGCTAAATTGGAGCGGGAAGAAAAAATACCGGGCGGATGAAGAGATAAGTGGGGTGCGGCGCAGACTCCGATCTGAAACATATATAAGCAGTTACAGCTCAGCTTTTAGGGCAATTTACAGTCACACCTAAATAGTTACTAAAATATAATCTAAAGGGAGGGGGTTTCTCGTTCCCACGCTCCCGCGTGGGAACGTACACGGAGAGCTAAATGATGGGTAGAAGCCGCTACAAAATAACTGTCCCAGAAGCACCACATTTTATCACC
>JAJSAA010000178.1 GCA_024274995.1 Deltaproteobacteria bacterium | reverse complement strand
TGGCCAATACCTGCGGCATCACGGTAAAAAACGGGGAGTTTGACCTGTAGATAACGATTGACATGGGCGGCAAGAACTACACGGCCCTGGCGGCGGATAGCGGCCCGAAACAGTGCGTCATCCTTACTGGGCTAATCGAAAAAAATATCAAAGCCCACCACATCAGCCAGCTTAAGACGCTGGAGGAGCTCAGCATAATATTTCCGCGAAATTGGCCAGCGGCCTAATTTCTTCAGGCTTGCTTCGTCAACCGTAATCAGGACTATACGTTTATTAACTGCCGTTGTCGGCTGGAGGCGAAAATAAAGGTCATAGCAATAGTTGTTAACGCCTTCAAAAAAACCAAGATAATCAAAGGCGAAAATAAAGAGTCCCGACAAAAAAGCAAGCAGCAGGAAATGCTGTAACGGCTTACCATGGAATCCAGTTTTTCCCATAAATTTATATAGTTATGGCAATCAGGGTTACAAAAAAAGTCCCAAAAGCCCAGCCTTCCCAACTATGGCGAATGTTAAAAGACTGCGGCGCTGACCAGTTGCCAGTGTAATCGTCTGGATCAATGGCTCTGGTGCGAACATAATAAGTGGCGGCCTTTTTGGGGCAGACAAAAGACAACCCCGCTTTTTTTACTGCCTTGTCTAACCAGAGGACAGCAAAATCAGGCCGCCGGGCAATCTGAACCTGATAGGTTATGCCGGGGCCGATATTCCGCCAGCGGATATGAACATCCTTGCCTTTGCCAAGTTTAGGCGGCTCAACGGCTGGAGCAGGCGGCGGGGTAATAAAAGTAAACCGGCCGGTATCCGACCATACCCCCTCATAATTATCAGCCGCGATGGAGCTGAGCCGAAAATAATAGGTACCATAAGCCAATTTCTTGGTCTGATAGTAAGTCTTGGTAATATCTTTTACGTCAACGATGGGGGCGGTAAAGGCTTTATCGGCCGCCAGCTGGAGATGATAGGCCGCCGCATCACCAACTTTGAGCCACAACAGTTTGATCGTCTGCTCTTTAAGGGCAGCTTTGGGCTTGGGATATTTAACAAAGGGTGGCAGGGGATTCACTCGAACCTTTACCAGGACAGGTTTATTAAAAGGTCCCTCTAAACCGAAGCGATCAATAGAACGACAACCAAGGAAATACACGCCGTCTTTAACGCCGACAATCCGCAGGACAGCGGAGGGGGTAATGGTTTTCTCTTTGACCACGTCTTTAAGGGCCGCATCTCTGGCCAGCATAACCCGGAAGGCGGCCGCTCCAGCAACTGCGGAGAAAGAAAATTCCAGCGGCATCAGCCGATAAAGAGATTTAACGGCCAGGGGCTGCGGCGGCAGCAGAAGTGCCGCCAGTTGCGGAGCGGTTTCCTGTGGTCTGACAACTGCTCCATGACCGGCTGCCACATCAACCACTCTGCCGTTGGCGGCAACATTAACCGCCCCCTTGAGCACCTCAACTCTGGTGATGTTATTCCCTTCCACCCTGGTGCGGAACTCAGTACCACGCGCCGCGGCAACCGCCGTCGGGGTACGTACCCGATAACGAACTTTTTTACCAGTGGAACGTCTGATGGTATTGATTGCCCGCCCGGCCTCCAGAAACATCTCGTATATGCGGTTATGGCTGGTGCGAGCCCTGGCGCTGTCAATACGCAGCCTGGTATTATCACGTAAAAATAAAATATCCCCGTCTTGATAGGATATCTGCACCGCGCTGTCCTTAAGTGTCTTGATTACCTCGCCCGGCATCAGGACGGCATTAAGCTTCAGCGGTATCCAGGCGGAGCCCCCGACAGGCAAAAAATCAACCTGTCCTTTAAGAAAGGTGACAACCCCGGCCAGCGGGACACCTTTGAGTAAATTAACGGGAAAGACAAGAACATCACCCGGATAAATCCGCGCCGGGTTGGAGAGATGATTGAGGCGGGCTATTTTGGACCAGTCATTGGCAGGATCGTCAAGATATTTTTGACAGAGACAAACCAAGCAATCCCCCCTG
>JAJSAA010000177.1 GCA_024274995.1 Deltaproteobacteria bacterium | reverse complement strand
CAATGGTGAGTTCTCCAGATATGCATTCCCACGCAGGAGCGTGGGAACGAGAAGAGAGAAAAGAATCTGACTCCAGCCTGCAAAGATCCCTCGTTCCCACGCTCCCGCGTGGGAACGCATACGGAAGCAAATGATGCCGGCTGATATAAATAGTTACGTCAAATCAGCACAATATACACCTGGTCAACTTGTATCGCACCTGTTGGTAAGTTCAAAGCCTGATCATCAGGGCTAAGTCTGCCAAAAAACAATATGGCTTAATCCTGGGGGCGGCACCAGTCCGGTATGCGGTGCAGGACATAATCCACCGCCGCTAATTTTATCTCTTCCTTTTCCTGTTCATAGGGCCGCTTCTTGGGGGCGCCGCCAACCTCTGCCACAACCTCTTCGGCATCAAACCAGCACATCTCCCGGTTTTTATGGTCGTAAACCGTTAAAATCCGGCGGTTGGTCTCTTTAACATGTTCCTCTTCTACAACATTGGCAACCAGTTCTCTGGCCTCTTCGTAGGGGATGAAATTTATTTCTTCACTCATTGTTTTCTCCTGAGTTGTAACTCGTCAATCTATGTAAAATTTTTAGGTAGAAATATACGCTGGTATATATTCTGGGCGTAACGGTCTGTCATGCTGGCGATATAATCACAGACTCGGCGCAGATGGGAGACACTGGAGGCGAATCCGCCTATCTCATGTTCAAAAAGCTCTTTGTTGTCAACAAAATAGGTAAATAACTCTCGTAAAATTTTTGAGGCCTTAATAAATTCGGCATGCACCTGCGGGGAACGGTAGACGTTGTGGAAGAGAAATTGCCGCAGTAACTGCATGGTTTCCCCGATTTTTGGTTCGACCCCGAATGATAATTTGTCATTTCGCAGCGTGGTACCCGTAATTACCCCCTGAATCATGCCTATATTGCGGCGGGAATGAGTGGCCCCCAGGACATTCCGGCAGCGGGCGGGAATATCATCACGGTGGATAATGCCGCTACGGATGGCATCATCCAAGTCATGACTTAAATAGGCGATAATGTCGGCATATCGTACCACACAGCCTTCGGCGGTCTCGGGCATATCATGGCTGTTGGTTGGTAATACCTCGCCGTAGCCCTTGGAATGTTTGGCGATACCGTCTCTGACTTCATAGCTCAGATTCAGCCCCATGCCGTGGTTTTCCAGGACATCAACCACCCGCAGGCTCTGTTTGTAATGAGAGAAGCCGCCGGGCATAAGCTCATTTAAGACCGACTCCCCGGCATGTCCGAAGGGGGTATGCCCCAGGTCGTGGCCCAGGGCGATGGCCTCCACCAGATCTTCATTTACATCAAGACCTCTGGCCAGGGTCCGGCCGATTTCCGAGACCTCCAGGGTATGGGTCAGACGGGTGCGGTAATGATCTCCGGTGGGGGCCAGAAAGACCTGGGTTTTGTATTTTAAGCGTCTGAAGGCCTTTGAATAGACAATCCGATCGCGATCTTTCTGGAAAACCGTGCGCAGGGGGCAGAAATCCTCTCGCCGCAGACGACCGCGTGATTGTTCACTGAGGCAGGCCTGCGGGGACAGTGAGTTTCGTTCCTTTTTTTCTGCTTTTTCACGAATAAGCATCTTCTGCGAACCT
>JAJSAA010000176.1 GCA_024274995.1 Deltaproteobacteria bacterium | reverse complement strand
TGAGAGCCGACCAGCAGCATGGCCTTGGCGTGGGGCATGTCATTATACTGTCTCGTGCCGGTGGCGATATAGCCCACGGTTTCGAGATAGGCCAGGGCCGCCGGGCCGACGCATTGGAAAAAGGCCGGTTCGCTGGTGTAATTTTCGGTACCCATGGCCATGAACACCTCCCGGAGATTCTCGGCCGAGGCCCCGTGATCAAAATAGGCCAGGGCATGGGGGCCGTATTTTTTCTTGACCTTATTCATGTTGTGGGCAATCTCCTCCAGCGCCTCATCCCAGGATATCTTGGCCCATTTCCCTTCACCGCGGGCCCCAACCCGTTTCATGGGGTATTTAATCCGGTCGGGATCATAAAGCAGTTGGATGCCGGAATTACCGCGGGCGCAAATCCGCTGGCCATTGACTGGACTCTTTGGGTTGCCCTCAATTTTTATCAGTTTGCCGTTTCTGACCTTGGCGACAATGGGACAGCGCCAGAAACACATCTCGCATACCGAGGTGGTTTCCTGCGCTCCCATACTGCCGTTCATGGGGCCGTAGTTGGTTCCGGCCAGCGCCCGGCTGGCCCGGAACAGCCCGCCTTTGGGCGGCAGTCCGTCTAAGGAAAAGGCCGCCATGGCCATGGCCGTGGCGGCGGACACCTTTAAAAAACGTCTTCTATTCATCTGCTTTCTCCTCTGTCAAAATTTGTTGGAGGCATAAGCCGGTTATCTGGCCGAGAATTTTGTAAAAATGGCAGGGCTGTGCCGATTGCAGCCGCTCTAAAAATTCCGGATACCATTTCAGAACATGTTCGTGGATAAATTCATGTAGCAAATCCAGACGCTCATCCTCAATTAGATGGCCGATAAAGGCGAGTTCGAAGGCGATGTGATCCTCGCATTCGGTCGATTCTATCGTTTCCAGGCCCGCCAGTTTATAGAAGCCCATGGCTTCATCGTGGCCCTGTTGGAGGAGGATACCCCGCTTGCCGATATAAATTGAGGCGTAGGGAGGGGCCGGGATACCGGCGGGAGAGTTGATAAACAAACGGACGTATTCAGCCTGGAGATCGGTCGGAGAAATGCGTAATTCCGCCTCCTGCCGGTTAAGTTCTATGCCTAAATCAGTGGATAAACAGCCAAGCACCTCAAAGAGTAGATGCGTGTTCTCTTGCTTTGGATAGGTGAAGGCGGTGGAGAGAAAAAAAAATGGATGTTGGTTTGGCATAATATACCTTGTGGCCGATACTTGGTTAAAAAGGCAGAAAACCAGAGCCAGGGAGAGCTGCTATTATATTTATGATCGCCAAGCTAATGAATGAACAGTCATTCATTAGCTTGGCGATCATAATGTAAAAAATATACTTTGTCAAAATTTTTTTGAGATAACCTGCGAGGAGGGTAAGCTGGGGAGGGATATTTTAAAGGTTGTTCCCTGGCCTTCAAGGCTGTTGACCGTTATACTGCCGCCATGATGGCGGATGATACCATGTACTACCGAGAGGCCGAGGCCGGTGCCTTCGCCGCCGATCTGGGTGGTGAAATATGGATCGAATATTCTATCAATATTTTCTTTGCTGATGCCGATCCCGGTGTCGCTGATTTCAAGTTCAACAAAATTAGTCCCGTCGTTTTGAGCAGAGGGGGGCGGTATACTGAGTTTAATCCTCAGGGTGCCACCCTTCTCCTGCATGGCATGGATGGCGTTGGTGCAGATGTTCAGTAGCACCTGTTGAATTTGCACCGCCCCCCCCATGATCGGCGGGCAGGGCTGGATGTCGCTCACCAGTCTAACCTGTGTTGGAATGGCAGGCCGCAGAAGGTTTAAGGTCTCGCCAATGATTATTGGCAGTCTGACTGGGATGAATTCCTCTTTTGCTGGTTTGCTGAATGTCTGTATAAGGTTGATTAATTCCCGGGCCCGGCTGGCGGCCTTGATAATATTATGGAGATGTGAGAGAGATTCTTTGGGGATATTTGACGGCAGACTCAGGAGCTCGGTGTAACCAAAAATAGCGGTGAGCAGGTTATTAAAGTCATGAGCGATACCGGCAGTCATGGTGCCGATGGCCTCCATTTTATGGGTCTGGCGTAATTCCGCCTCCAGGCCTTCTTTTTCTCTCGCTATCTGGCGCCGCTCCTCAATTTCATCCTGGAGCTCACGGTTTATCTCCTTTAATTCAGCGGTACGCCGATGTACTATTGACTCCAGATTTTCCTGGTATTGCTGCAGCTCGAATTCCGCTTCCTTGCGCCGGGTTATATCGTGGATAATGACAATTATTGATTTTTCATCATCCTCATTAAGAGCCACCAGGGTTATGGTCAGGTAATGGTTCTGAAATTCAAAGATTTCTCCTTCGCCAATGGTGACTGCCGCGGGGCCGATATTGATCAGGAGGTCGCTTAATTCGGCCTTTTGTTTCTGGTCGAATATATCTAAGAAATCGCTGGCGAGCAGTTCTTCTTCCGGCTGACCGATAATATCCACTGCTACCTGGTTTATATAGACAATGCGGCCGTCCTCCGTTAATTCAATAAAGCCCTCCGCCATATTGTTGAGGGTGACCCAGAAATGACGGCGGCTGGATAATAATTCGCTGGTTACAATGCGTTTATAAACCTTTTCGGTACCGATGATATCCTTACCTAAGGCCTGCAGGCGGCCCTCGTCTAACGCTCTAAAAATTAAATGGATATGGCGCTCTATCTCCTTAAAAGGGCCTTTGGCTATACAGGCATCAGCTCCAAACTCCTTAAAATTAATCTTCTGCTCCACTGCTGCCGCTGACAGGATAATTATCACCGTCTGCCGCAGTTCTTCTTTTTGGCGCAGGATCTTGCAGAGCTTTTCGCCTGGAATCCTGGGCATGATGAGATCAACAAAAATAATTTGCGGCTGGAAGGATTTAACAATCTCCAGGGCCGCCAGGCCGTCCTCGGCAGTTTTTACCTGGTGGCCTTCCTTAATCAGGAAGTTGGCCATTAATTTTAGAATTACCGGATTATTGTCGACAACGAGGATATCACGGGTCATAAAATGCCTCAAACTGATGGGGATAGTTAGCTGTAAGCTAATACTTCCAGCCGCTGCCGCCCAGGGATTCTTTATTGGTTGGAACCGATTTTTCGGATTTGGTTAATTTACCTTCCTTCCACAGGCCCTCTTTCCTGGAGCCGTCGGCCAGGGTTAAGACTCCCCGCCCGTCAAATTTTCCGGCCCACCAGCTACCTTTATAGGTGGAGCCGTCCGGTTTTTTGGCTGTGCCGATACCGCTGGGCAGATTGTTTACCCAGCTGCCTTTATAGGTGGAGCCGTCGGGATAAGTCATTATTCCCTGGCCGGTGAATTTGTCATTGATAAAGGTGCCCTGGTATCTGGCGCCGGATGGGTAGGTATAAGTGCCGGTGCCGTTGAACTGGCCGTAGGCGAATAATCCCTCATAGACGGCCCCGTTGGCCTCGGTATATTTACCCTTGCCAAAGAATCGGCCGTCCCGGAATTCACCCGTGTAGACGGCACCGTCCGGGTATGTCTTTTTGCCCTGGCCGGAGAATTTACCGTCTTTGAAGTTGCCGGTGTAGGTAGTGCCGTTGGCGTAGGTCTTGGTTCCCTGGCCATTGGGCTTGCCATTTTTAAATTTACCCACATATTTCATGCCGCCGAAATACGTGAAGGTACCGTTGCCGTTCTGGCAGTTGCCGGAGATACATTTTGCCTGGGCAAAAGTGGGAAAAATCAAGAGGATCAGGACGATGACGGTACGGAACATTTTTTTACCTTTTGCTGAACGCTAGTATCAACCACATTTCGGGTACAATTTCATAGTCTACTCAAGCACCCTGGCTAAAGTCAAGGCCTGGATATCACAGGCACCATTATGGCGCAGGATGGCGGCGCATTCATTGAGGGTGGAGCCAGTGGTAAAAACATCATCAATGAGAAGTATATTTTTGCCTTTAACTGGTGCTGAATTGGCCACCATAAAGGCGTTACGCAGATTTTTACGCCGTTCATGGCCGTTTAAACTGGCCTGGGGGGTAGTCCAGCGTTGGCGGATGAGTAAGTCGGCCCTTATGATCTGTTTATCCTGGGGGAAAAAGGAGTGGGCCAGGGTCAGGGCCTGGTTAAAACCCCGCTGGCGCAGGCGCTTATGGTGGAGGGGAACTGGAATAATCAGATCCGGGATATTCAGCTCCCGCCTCACCGGGGAGCGTCGCAGCAGAGCGCTGAAGGTTTGCTGTCCCGTTGTCCGGCCTCGGTACTTAAATTCGTGAATCAGGGGAGCGCTGAATTTGTCATAGATAAACAGGGCCCTGGCCTTGCTGAAAGCGGGCCGCTGCCGCAGGCAGGCCCCGCAGAGATGGCTCGCGGCGGAATCAGGCAGCAGACGGCCGCAGCACGGGCAGAGCGGCGGCTGGATTATGATGAGGCGGCCGCCGCAGGACTGGCAGAATAAAATATCTGTTCCCGGCTTCAGCTGCTCGCCGCAGAGCAGGCAGCGGGCCGGGAACAGGATATCTAAAACCGCGGCGCCGAGGTTGGCGAATCGGCTTGGGAGGCTCACATATTATCGATAATTGCCTGGGCGAACTCGGAACATTTGAGTTCATGGGCACCGGTCATGAGACGGGCCAGATCATAGGTTACGGTCTTGTTGGAGATCGTGGTTTCCAAGGCCTTTTGGATGAGGTCTCCGGCCTCCTGCCAGCCTAAGTATTCCAGCATCATGACCCCGGAGAGGAGCAGGGAGCCGGGATTTACCTTGTCAAGCCCGGCATATTTGGGGGCCGTGCCGTGGGTGGCTTCAAAGAGGGCAATCTGGTCACTGATATTGGCCCCTGGTGCCAGTCCCAGACCGCCGACCTGAGCCGCCAGGGCATCGGAGATGAAATCACCGGTGAGGTTGGGCAGGGCCAGGACGCTGTATTCCGCCGGCCGCAGGAGAATCTGCTGGAACATGGCATCGGCTATGCGGTCTTGAATAACTACCTTGCCTTCGGGA
>JAJSAA010000175.1 GCA_024274995.1 Deltaproteobacteria bacterium | reverse complement strand
GCCAAAGAGATGTCGGAAGATTATAAACGCCGCCAGGCCGAGATGATTGCCAAGCATATTGCCAGGGCCGACGTGGTTATCCCTACGGCTTTAATCCCAGGACGTAAGGCCCCTATTCTGATTACCGAAGAGCATGTTAAATCCATGAAAACCGGTTCGGTTATTGTGGATCTGGCCGCCGAAATGGGCGGCAATTGCGAACTTACCGAACGGGATAAAACTGTAGTTAAGCATGGAGTGCTGATTATCGGTGAGAGTAATCTGCCCAGTGCCATGTCTTATCATGCCAGTCAGATGTTTTCTAAAAATATTGAGCGTTATCTCTTCCATCTCTGCGATGAGAAGGGTCTGAAGATGGATATGGCCGATGAAATTACCAGCGGTTCATTAGTCACCCGGGATGGTGAGATCCTGCATGCCCGGACTAAGCAGCTTATAGAACAGGAATAATGAATTTGTAGTCTTCGCTGAATAGTCACTATGAATTTAACAGAGAGAGGTGGGAATTATGGCAGATACGATTTTGGTTGGGCTGTATATCTTTGTCCTGGCACTCTTTGCCGGGGCGGAACTCATTGCCAGGGTGCCGCAGACCCTGCATACCCCCTTGATGTCAGCCTCCAACGCCATTTCCGGCATCGCCATCCTCGGAGCCTTGGTTGTGGCTGGTCATTCCGCCACCGTCAACCATACTTCCATTATTGGCCTGCTGGCAGTTATTTTTGCCACCATTAACGTGGTGGGCGGCTATCTGGTGACCCAGAGGATGCTAGATATGTTCAAGAAGAAGGCCCCCAGGGCCAAAAAATAGGGGCCGCTATTGTGATAAGTCAAAATTTTATAAATTTTATCTATCTGATCTCCGCCATTCTCTTCATGATGGGCTTAAAGAAATTAAGCTCACCCGCTACGGCCCGGCAGGGGAATAAAATGTCCATGGTCGGTATGGCGCTTGCCATTTTGGCTACTCTCATGGTGCCGGGATTATCCTTCAAGCTGATTGCCCTTGGTATCATTATCGGCACCATCATTGGCGGTTGGGCCGCGATTAAGGTGGAGATGACCTCCATGCCGGAGATGGTAGCCCTCTTTAACGGTTGCGGCGGCGCGGCCTCGGCCCTGGTGGCGCTCTCGGAGTTTCAGTTGCGCGGTAATGAGTTTGGCCCCGCCATGGTTGAGCATATCGGCACCTTTGCCATGATTACTCTGCTGCTCTCGGTTATTATTGGCGGTCTGACCTTTACCGGTTCGGTAATTGCCTATGCCAAGCTGCAGGGGATTGTCTCCGGCCAGCCGATTACCTATCCCGGTCAGCAGGTGGTCAACGGCCTTATCCTTCTCGGCACCGCGGTGCTGTCGTATATGGTTTTTAATGATCCCACCAGTCATTTGCTGTTTTATGGAATCTGTCTGCTTTCTCTGGTTCTCGGTGTTCTCACTGTCATTCCCATTGGCGGCGCCGATATGCCAGTGGTTATTTCGCTTCTGAACTCCTACTCCGGTCTGGCTGTCTCTATGACTGGTTTCGCTCTCGGTAATAATGCCCTGATTATTGTCGGTTCGCTGGTGGGGGCCTCGGGACTCTTCCTGACCAAGATCATGTGTGATGCCATGAACCGTTCACTGAGCAATGTCCTCTTTGGGGCCTTTGGTACTGGCGGCGGCGGTGGTGACGGTGGAGCGGCCGCAGAGGGCGGCGGGGCCGAAGGCTCGGTGAAGGGATATGAGGTGGAGGATGTGGTTATGGTTTTAGAGAATGCCTCCTCATTGATTATTGTTCCCGGCTATGGGATGGCTGCCGCCCAGGCCCAGCACGCGGTACGGGAGTTGGGCGATTATCTCGACGAGGAGGGGGTGGAGGTACGTTACGCCATCCATCCGGTGGCCGGCAGGATGCCGGGTCATATGAATGTGTTACTGGCCGAGGCCGATGTCTCCTATGACCAGTTATTTGCCATGGAAGATATTAATGATGACTTTAACGGTACGGATGTGGTATTGGTCATCGGGGCCAATGATGTGGTAAACCCGGCGGCCAAAACCAATCCCAGTAGTCCTATTTACGGGATGCCGGTCTTAAATGTCGAAGAGGCGCAGACGGTTGTTGTCCTCAAAAGAAGTATGAATCCGGGGTTTGCCGGGATTGAAAATGAATTGTTCTTAAAGGATAATACCATGATGCTCTTTGGTGACGCCAAATCCTCGGTACAGGCTCTGGTGGCGCACTTGAAGGGATAATCTTAAAAATCTTAAAAGATGGTAACTGTTCGGCGCAAAGTTCGTAATTATTAATAATCACTGAAATGACAAGAGATGAGCCGCCGCCGGGCAGGGGCGGCTGGTTGATTAGTATTCCGCATTCCATATTTTTTC
>JAJSAA010000174.1 GCA_024274995.1 Deltaproteobacteria bacterium | reverse complement strand
TTTACTTAATGAAGTAATACAACCGGACACCTCATAAGGGTGATCTTTAAAATGCTTGAGCCGTGTGATGGGAAACTATCACGCACGGTTCTTAGGGGGGAATGGAGCCGCAAGGCTCCTGACCTACCCGATCTTTCTTTCCTTTTCCAAAAAAACCGCATAATCACAACTTGACATGTGTGACGGTTAACTATATATTTTAGACAAATGTCATAAGAGGGGTGTGTTTATGCAATTAGCTCAAGTTGGAAATATTTTAGGTGGAGAGAAGTCTTTAGGGAAAAAGCTCGTAAGTAAAATGGATTTAGTCGAACTTGGTAGTAAGGGAGTAACCAAAAAGGCAGTATCAAGTTTAGCAAAGTATCTTTCGCTGTCATCAAAACAGATAGCTGATTTATTGCCCGTGACAGAAAGAACTCTTCATCGGTATTCTTCGCGCCAACATCTCAATCAGTCAGTTTCTGAACAAGTTATTCATATTGCCGAGGTTTTAGCAAAAGGAACGGAAATATTTCAAGAAAAAACCAAATTATTATTGTGGCTAAATACACCACATAAAGTTTTTTCAGGCAAAACACCATTTTCTTTACTGAAGTCACGGTTTGGCACTGAGTTGGTCCTGGAGGAGTTAGGTCGCATTGAATTTGGAGTTTATTCATGATTAAACTCTATCGAATATGCGCCACTGAGCATATCAATGATTTATCTGGCACCGGAGCAAGGATTTATGGGGGCCGTTGGAATAATGCAGGTTACCCAATCGTATATTCATCTGGCAGTAGGTCACTTGCCGCTCTTGAGTTCTTAGTTCATGTTCCCATGGCATTAGCTCCTGATAATTTGAGCATTGCTGAAATAATAATCACAGATAATGTAAAAAGAGAATCTATTACAACCAGTGAATTGCCATCAAATTGGCGTGGTTATCCAGCTCCTGAGCAACTTGCAAATATTGGCACAAAATGGCTTAAATCAAAATCATCTTTGTTGTTTGATATTCCTTCAGCTGTCGTTGACAAAGAACTTAATACATTAATAAATCCATTGCATCCAGACATGCAACATGTGGATTTGGCGAAAGTTGAAAAGTTTTACTTCGATTCAAGACTTTTCATGTAATAAACCAACAAAACAAACTTGGGTGCCAGTGGCTGTGGCTATGAATCTTACACCAGCTATAAAACCAGTGACTTTATTGTTGACGGCCTTCTTCTCTGGTGGGATATAATAATTTGCTCTAAAACGGTAGACTTGTAAATTCCACATCCCTTATATGATGGCGTGCGCGGTATAACTTGGCTTTTTATGACGCCATCTTATATTAAATAGAGAGAAAACCAATATGTTTATTTTCGGGCAGATTCACAAGTCAACAACTATGTAGTATGATAGAAGGCAAAGATGAGGTGCTGCTCAATAGTTACTTGTAATTCAACCAATGAGGCCTGTTATGCTTAACAAGCAATACCCATATTATCTGGCCAACAAAGCGGTACAGGACAACCTCGATTTACCCATTGTTGATAAATACTCCGGCCGGGTTGTCAGCCACGCCGCCCTGGCCGATGAGGAGACAATTTCCCAGGCCATTGGCTTCGCCGTCGAAGCAACTGAGGCTATGCGCCGCTTTCCGGCCCATAAACGCCAGGAGGTTTTGAGCCACTGTGTGCAGCGTTTTACGGCCCGTGCCGAGGAACTGGCTCAGGCCCTCTGCGTTGAGGCTGGCAAGCCTATTAAAGACAGCCGGGGCGAGGTCACCCGGCTCATTGAGACCTTTAAGATTGCCGCCGAGGAGACGGTACGCCTGAATGGTGAATTTATCCCCTTGGATCGCAGTCCGCGTACCAACGGCTACACCGGGATCACCAAGCGCATCCCGGTGGGTCCCTGTTCTTTTATTACCCCCTTTAACTTTCCTTTGAATCTGGCCGCCCATAAAGTGGCGCCAGCCATAGCCGCCGGCTGCCCCTTTGTCATGAAACCCGCCAGTCTCACCCCGGTCGGAGCCTTAATTATTGGTGAGGTTCTAACCGAAACCGATCTGCCGGCCGGGGCCTTCTCCATCCTGCCCTGCCGCCGTGAGGGAGCCAGGCTGTTCACCGAGGATGAACGTCTCAAACTGCTGAGTTTCACCGGCTCCCCAATTGTGGGCTGGGCCTTAAAGGCCAAGGCCGGTAAGAAGAAGGTGGTTCTGGAGCTGGGCGGTAATGCCGCCTGTATTATTGACCACGACACCGATATTACTGATGCCGTGCGCCGTGTTGTTTTTGGAGCCTTCTATCAATCAGGCCAGAGTTGCGTCGGGGTGCAGCGTATTCTGGTACATGCCGACATCTATGAGTCATTCAAAAAGGCCTTAGTCACGGCGGCCCAGAGCTTAAAATCCGGCGACCCCGCCGAAGAAGATACCTTTATTGGCCCCATGATCAGCGAAAAAGAGGCCAAACGGGTGACAAACTGGATCAACTCAGCCCTCAAACACGGGGCCAAACTGCTCTGCGGCGGCCGCCGCCAGGGAGCCATTCTGGAGGCGACTCTCCTTGAAGATGTCCCGAAAGAAGAAAATCTCTGCCGTGAAGAGGCCTTTGGGCCAGTGGCAATTCTCTCATCCTTCACCGATTTTCGAACCGCCATTAAGGAGGTAAACGACTCGGCCTTCGGCCTCCAGGCTGGGGTCTTTACTAGAGACATATACAAAATGAACCTGGCCTGGAACACCCTGGAGGTGGGCGGGGTTATCATCGGCGATGTACCGTCCTGGCGGGCTGATCAAATGCCCTACGGCGGCACCAAAGACTCCGGCCTGGGGCGGGAGGGAATCCGCTACGCCATTGAAGACATGACCGAGATCAGGCTTCTCGTCATTCGTGATTTGACGGTATAAAAGAAAAAGGTAAGCGTTTCAGGGACGCCCTGCTGCACCCCCATCTCGGGGTCTGCGCTGCGCTTACCTGATCAGGAGGCCGAAACGAACAAACCTGGAGCACATCTCAGAGGGTGCAATCCCATCTCAGATGTCTGCACTTTCCAGAACAACAGCCCCCCCAAAAAACATCCTATTCCAGCCCCT
>JAJSAA010000173.1 GCA_024274995.1 Deltaproteobacteria bacterium | reverse complement strand
GAAAAACATGTGCATACCCTGCCGGTGGTGACGGATGGCAAGCTGGTTGGTGTCGTGGGAAAATCTGATTTGATCAAGTCCATAATTATGAAGCGGTAAGGAACCGCTGAAGAAGTTATGTAATGATAACGAGATCTTCCACTTATTTTATGTCAGGAATTCATCGACCGGTTTCTGATGAAGAATTATAGTCTGCGACAGATAACCACACCCCTTACACTTCCAGCGCTGACGACCCTTTACAATCCCTGATCTTATAGAAACATCGTGAGGACATTTTGGACACGACAGCATAATTACACCTCATATTTTGAATTAAAAAATGAAGCATACAATAACTATACCTAATTAATAATGCCCTATGTGGGTAACGGGGGGAACAGTCGGCAAATTACGCTTGTCCGGAAAACAAGTACAAAATCCCGGAAAAACGGAATTATTCGAATAATTCTATTGATCCGACTTTAAAACCGCCAGGAAGGCATTTTGGGGGATATCCACATTGCCCACGGTCTTCATGCGTTTCTTGCCCGCTTTTTGTTTCTCTAATAATTTCCTCTTCCTGGTGATATCACCGCCATAACATTTAGCGGTGACATCCTTGCGCAGGGCCGAGATGGTGGTGCGGGCGATGATGTTGCCGCCGATGGCGGCCTGGATGGCGATTTTGAACATCTGGCGTGGGATTTCTTCCTTCAGCTTATCGCAGGCGTGCAGGCCGCGTTCCCGGGCCTTGGAGCGGTGAACGAGCTGGGCCAGGGCATCCACCCTTTCGCCGTTTACCATAATATCTAATTTCACCAGATCGCTGGGGCGGTAATCCAATAACTCGTAATCAAAAGAACCATATCCTTGAGTTATGGATTTTAATTTGTCGTAAAAGTCGTAAATTATCTCGGCCAGAGGGATTTCACAGGTGAACTCAATGCGGCCGGGGGTGGGGTAATGGTAGTTGGTGTTTTCGCCCCGTCTCTCCATGCACAGGTTCATAACCGCCCCCATATAACGCTCCGGGATCAGGATACTGGCCTTGATAAAGGGTTCCTCTGTGCCCTTGAGCAGGGTGGGGTCGGGGAAATAGGCGGGATTGTCCACCTCAAGGAGCGAGTCGTCATTTAAATAAAAATGATAGTTCACTGAGGGTACGGTGAGGATGAGGGGGATGTCAAACTCCCTTTCCAGACGCTCCTGCACAACCTCAAGATGGAGAAGCCCCAGGAAACCGCAGCGGAAACCAAAGCCCAGCGCCGATGATGAGTCCTTCTGGTAGGTGAGGGCGGCATCATTTAATTTCAACTTTTCAATGGCGGTGGCCAGATTTTCGTATTCATCGGTGGAGATGGGATAGAGTGACGAAAAAACAACCTGCTTTATCTCCTGAAAACCTGGCAGTGCCGCGGCGCAGGGCCGGTCTTTCAGGGTAATTGTGTCCCCCGGCCGGGTATCGGAAACCGTCTTCACACCGGCAATAATATAGCCGATCTCACCGGCCTGTAAAGATTTGCGGGGGGTGCGGTTCAGATCAAAATGGCCCACCTCCTCAACCTTATAAGAGGCTCCAATTGACATGAAGGTGATGATGTCCCCGGCCTTAACAGTACCCTGAAATATACGGCAGGAGATAATTGTTCCCCGAAAGGCATCATAGCTGGCATCGAAGATAAGGGCCTCCAGGGGGGCCTTGCTGTCACCCACGGGCGGCGGCAGGTGGTTGACGATGGCCTCTAATATCTCATCTACCCCTTCACCGGTCTTGGCCGAACAACGAATGATGTTTTCGCCGTTCAATCCCAGATCCTCCTCGATTTGAAAGGCCACGCTGTCCGGATCAGCGGCAGGCAGGTCTATCTTATTTAAAATGGGGATTATTTCGAGGTCGTTTTCCATGGCGAGATAGAGATTGGCCAGGGTCTGGGCCTCGACCCCCTGGGCGGCATCCACCAGCAGCAGGGCACCCTCACAGGAGGACAGGGCTCTGGAGACCTCGTAGCTGAAATCAACATGGCCTGGGGTGTCCACCAGATTCAGGAGATATTGTTTACCGTCCCGAGCCTTGTAAGGCAGACAGATAGTCTGGCTCTTGATGGTGATTCCCCGTTCACGCTCAATATCCATGGAGTCTAAAAGCTGATTTTTAAATTCCCGGTCGCTGACCATGCCGCAGAGCTGAATCATACGGTCGGCCAGGGTGGATTTGCCGTGGTCGATATGGGCAATTATGCTGAAATTGCGGATGTTGTTCATTGTATAATCTTTCTGGATGTTTTATATTCAAAAATTTGTAACTATTCAGCGAGTGCTACAAAT
>JAJSAA010000172.1 GCA_024274995.1 Deltaproteobacteria bacterium | reverse complement strand
GCTGCTCACCATGATCGGGATAACAGGCGGCGCCCATGGAGATGGTGACATGAATTTTATGCTCGTTATATTCCAGCCTCAGTTCCTCATCGACCATCTTTCTTATTAACTCGGCGCGCTGGGCTACTAACTCCAGGGGGGTGCTGGGCATAATAATGACAAACTCCTCACCGCCGTAACGGCAGACAATATCCTCTTGCCTGACATTGTCCCGCATGAGACGGGACAATTCCACCAGCACCAGATCACCAGCCTCGTGGCCGTAGGTATCATTGAATTTCTTGAAGAAATCCACATCTAACATAATGACTCCCACTTTAGCCTCATGGCGTTTAGCCAACTGAAATTCCCGATTCATGGTCTCTTCCATATAACGCCGGTTAAAGAGACCAGTGAGACCATCACGTACCGAAAGGTTCTGGAGCCGGGTCATGAGCCGCAAATTAGCCATGGTCATGGCCAATTGATCGGTTACGGTGAGCGCCAGACGATAAAGATGGTTCAGACGACGGCTCTTCTCATCGGCGCTCAGATGCTTAACTTCCCCGGCGCATTGCAGATATATCATGCCAAGCACCTGAGCCTGGCTGCAGAGAGGCAGGCAAAGGGATAAATGCTCCTCACCAACAGGCTGGATATGTTTACAGAGGGGCTGCATACCGGGACGTTCGGATAAATGAATTTTATTGTCCTTGAAGGCCAGGCATTGAGATACAGCAAAATCGTCCTTTCCCGACTCATAACCACCCCATGATATCACCTGGCTCAAGGTCTCACCCTTGCTGTCAGCTATGGCCAGCATCCCCCCGCATTGCGGGAAGAGCCTGACCATGGCATCAGCCACCACCGGCGGGGTATCGGCCAATTCATTACAGGCCTGGAGCTGTTCGGCCAGAACATTAAGATAGGTAATCTCTTCGTTATGGCGCTCCAGACGATCCACCATAGAAATCAAATCCTCATTGGCCAGGTTTAACCTCCGGGTACGCTCCATAACCTTATGATCCAACTCCTCAATATTCTCCCGCAGCCTCTCCACCATGCGGTTAAAAGCCCGGCCCAGAACGCTTATTTCATCATTGCCCCTTTCATCACAACGGGCCAGCAGATCGCCCTCCTCAACCCGGCCGGCAGTTATGGACAGACTGCGAATGGGCATTAAAAGCCGGCCCATGAGCAGGGCGACAATAAAAATAGACATCAGTACCACCACGGCGCCGATAATCAAAATCTTGTTCCGCAACATATAGGAACTGGCATTCAACTCATCGGTATAGACCGAGGCGACGATATACCAGTTAAAGCCCTTGACATGCTGCACCCAGTCAATTTTATCGTATATATAATGTTTAGGATCAAAAGGTTTATTCCATTTATAGACCAGTTTCTGGCTCTTGGTGCGGGAGGCGGCGATGAGGTCATCCACCAGTTTATGCTTGGTTAGAGGGTTAATCAGGTTGGAGATATCGGTATTTTCCAGTTTTTGATCGGGATGAATAATGACATTATTCCAGGCATCAAATATATAGATATAACCGGTTTTACCAACAACAATGGGTTTTAGAATACGCCTTAATTCCCCGATCATCTTTTCCTTACGCACCAGAATCTCGGCCTGCAGGTCATCAATAAATACCCCGGTACCGATGATCCACTCCCATTGCGGAAAGACCCTGGCGTACGATAATTTTTCGGCCGGCAGATCAGAACCAGGCCGCTGCCACCAATAGGAGTGATAGCCCTCGCCTTTAGCCAGGGCCTTCTGAATCAGAGGGGTAAGGATGTAATTACCAAAGACATCCCGCACCTCAGAAAAATCGGTTTTATTCATCTTGGGGTCGGGATTGGACAGAAAATAACCGTTATAATCCGACACCCAGACAAAATTTTCCTTCTTGGGACCATACTTAAACTGCCGCAGCTCGGCAAGGGCGGAGGCCTGGGCATCCTTCTTGCTGATCAACCCCTCATTGACCTGAGCCACCTTGTTTTTCAGATAGGTCTCGGCAAAGAGGGTAATATTCTTCATCTCCCGGCGATGAGCGGACATGACCGATTTCTTATAGGCCTCGGTGGCATAATAATTAGCCTCAATAAGGCTGTGAATATCATTCAAATTGGTCATTACCGATTTTTCTTCCAGGGAATAGACCAGATTTTTGAGGTAGGATACGGCAAGGAAATAAATGGCCATGGTAAAGACCAGCATGGTAAGAACGATGGGGGCCAGAAAACGGCGGAACAGCGGTGAGCTTAATATACTGCCCTGCTTTATGTGGGTAGTCTTAGTCATGAAAAAATTGTACCGCAACCAACACCGTGATACAAAAGGTTTTGAGTTATTTGAGTTATTTGAGTTATATACCAAAATGATTTACTATTCCAGATAGATGATACAATAAAAATTCATCAAGGTGAATGCTTAAAATATAAAAACTATAGTTTATAATGTATCAGTTTAACCATGACGGCATGAACCACAGTTCAAAAACAGTCCCCGTCCATCTTCCCGGAATCTATTACCATCACCAGTTATACTGGCACATCTCTTTTTATGAAATATATCTATATTATCAACGACTTTGCCCATGATCTCTTTACCGGCCTGTGGTTGAGTTCTCTCGCCGCCATCTATCTGATCCACCTTAAGATGGGGGAAGCTGATGGCACTGAATGGCAGTTAGTCAGTGAGCTGTCAGGTGATTTTTTATGGATGCAGAATATCGCCCTCGGCCTGATTATGCTCACCGGGCTGGGACGTTATTTGCACCAGAAAAAGGCGGCTGCCGATAATCACGCCAGTCATCATCAGGCTCGCCGCCAGGTACTGATTATCAAGCATATAGTGATGGGGATTTTATTCACCTTAGGCACCGCCTTAGGCCTTGTCTGGCGGCTTCACTAAGGGTAAGACGTAACTTAAGCGGGGTCAGGGAACAGCTTTCAGCTGAACATCGTTTCGGGAAGTAAGACCTAATTGGAGGCGGGCCAGGGCCGTGCGCATGGATTCCGGCATGGCGTTAGTCATATCGCCCATTTTGCGGCGTAAAAATGAGTTATTCATTATTCTCATGATGGCGGTGAGCATATAACGACGTTTAAAATCGCTCATGGTCATAATTTCCGTAAATTTGGCCATATAAAATTCACGATAGGCCTGGATAATGATTTCGTCCACCTCTTTTATACTCATGTTTTGCGGCTTTAATACCGGATCGACCAGATTATAGCGCCGATAGTCATGACTGCTGATAAAGGGCTCAAGTTCGGAATACATATCGGCGTAAGGCCAGGGGGAGATCGTTAAAAAATGAGCGAAATCCGGATTCAACTTCTGGGTATAGCGGATTATCTCCTCTATTGATTCTTTGGTGTCAGCGGGCAGGCCGATAATAACCGAGGTCTCGGTTATTATATCGTGCCGACGGCAGAGTTCCATGGCCTCTTCGGCCTGGGAACAGGACTGCTCCTTGGCAAAAAGATCAAGTCGCTCCTGATCAGCCGCCTCTGAGCCGATATAGATATGGATAAAACCAGCCCGTCGATATTTTTCGAGAATGTCAGAGTCGCGAATAATATCCGCCGCCCTGGTTTCCATGAGCAGATAGACCGGCAGATTGGCTTAGATCAGGAGATCAAGGAGGCGTTCCCAGCGTTGACGTTCCGGGGTGGGATAATCATCGGTGAACAGAATAACATTGACCTGAAATTCCTCATAGAGACTAATTATCTCCCTCATCAGATCCTCAGGGCTTCGAGCCCGCCATTGCCCCCAAAATTTGTGCTGAGAACAAAAACGACAGCTGTATGTGCAACCCCTGGAAAAAGCCACCGCTCCCAGGCGGGAGCCGGGGATAATAAAATAGGTATAATCCTGCCAGTCTAAAAGGTCCCAGGCCATGGGCATGTTATCGAGATTAGTGAGCAGGGGACGGGGCGGGGTCAATTTAACAGAGCCGTCAGCATCTCTTAAGGCCAGGCCGGAGACCATTTTTGGCTCACCGCCCTGCAAGGAGAGCAACAGCTCTACCAGAGTTTTTTCACCCTCGCCAATGACCACATAATCAATAAATTCATGGGCCATAATTTCATCATACATGAAACTGGCGTGAATACCGCCGGCAATAGTGACCGCCGCCGGACAGAGCCGCCGGACACTCCGCAACACCTCTATGGCATCAGGGGTAGTACTGGTAATCATGGAGACCGCCACTACGTCCGGCTGCAAGTCCCTGATTTGCCGTTCCACCTCCGCCATACCCACGCCCTTGGTCATAGCGTCATAGATATGGCACTCAAAACCCGCCGCCCGGCAGGCCCCGGCCAGGGTAACCATATAGAGAGGCACCCATTTGCCGGCCACCTCCACAACCCCGGCATGATAGGGGACTGTTATAAAGAGAATTTTCAATATAAGACCTCCCGCAGTATGGGGCTGGGGACGGCTTAATAGCCTTCCTTGGCAATGCTACCCAAATAGCGATTTTACAAAAGACTATGTTCCATGAGCATAAAATTTACAGCTGGTTCAGGCAGAAAATCAGGCATGGCTGTCACCGGTAAAAAATCGGCGGCCTCGTAAAGCGGCATTACATGATCCCGGCTGACGGCCTGTAAACGGCGGGCTCCATAGCAACGGCCGACCCAGCTGATTGCCGCTAACAGGGAACTTGCCACTCCTCGCCTCCGGCAGTCAGCGGCCACCCCAATAAATATAATATAGAGAGTTTCCGCCCCTATGCGGTGCTGGGAGGAAAAACAATCCGGCTGGGCTTCAAAAGATGGCAGCCGGCGATCCCAAAGGCAGGACTCAATATAGCCCACTAAACACCCATCTTGCCGGGCCGTTAAAAATCCAGCCCCGAACATCCGCCAACGGGCCGTCAGAGTGACAAGATCAGCCCCGTCATCCCCCTCAATTTCATTCTCAAGCCGGTAGATTTCTGCGATATCCTCGTAAGATGCCGGGCCAATCTCCAAATCCGGGGCCCGCAAGAGGCTGTCGAACTCAGCAGGAAAATCTTTTGGCACCTCAAAAAACGATTGTGAGCCAATGTTAAATAGTGAAGCGTAACCCCCCAAAGTCAAGTCACTCCCAATCCAAATTCAAAAAGCAATGGTAACCTCAACGTTTCCGCATGGTAATCTTCCGCAAACGGATAGACTTAGGAGTCACCTCCACCAGTTCATCATCATTGATGTAGGCGATACAGTCCTCAAGACTCATAATTACATGAGGGGTGAGGATAACAGCCTCATCGGTACCGGAGGCCCGCATATTGGTTAATTTCTTACCCTTGGCCGGGTTGACCACCATATCCTCCCCCCGGCAGTTTTCACCAATTATCTGACCGGCATAGACATTTACACCCGGCCCGATAAACAGTCGGCCCCGTTCCTGAAGATTAAAGAGGGCGTAGGCCACCGAGGTACAATTTTCCTTCACGATTATCACCCCGTTCTGACGGTTAATAATCTCCCCGGCATAGGGGCCGTATTCAGCAAAGACATAGTTCATAATCCCCATGCCCTTGGTATCAGTCATAAATTTCGAGCGAAAGCCCAAAAGACCACGGGTAGGGATCTTGTAAACGAGACGGGTCATCTCGTTATGGGTTCCCATCTCCAGCATCTGACCCTTTAAGACCCCCAGTTTCTCAATAACCGCCCCCTGGAACTGCTCATCGACATCAATAGTCAACTCCTCATAAGGTTCCTGCCTGGCACCATTAACCTCCCGCATGATAACCTGCGGCCTGGTAACCTGAAATTCATAGCCCTCACGACGCATCTTTTCAATGAGAATTGAGAGGTGAAGCTCACCCCGCCCCGCCACCCGATAACCCACGGCATCGGTGAGTGGTTCAACATGCAGAGCCACATCGGCCAGGGTCTCTTTGGCCAGCCGGGCCTCGATATGCCGCGAGGTTACGTACTTACCCTCCTGACCGGCAAAGGGTGAATCGTTAGGAATAAAATTCATGGCCAGGGTGGGTGGATCAATATCAATAATTGGCAATGGGGCAGGATTTTCAGGGTCGGTAAAGGTTACCCCCACCGTGACATTATCCAGACCGGCCACGGCCACGATCTCACCAACCCCGGCCTCATTGACGGCCACCTTCTCATTACCCTCAAAATGGAATATCTTGGAAATCCGGGTGGAGGCGATATCGCCCTCCCGGCTGACAACCGCCACATCCTTGTTGATCTTCAAGACCCCATTTACCACCTTACCAATGCCGAGGCGGCCAAGATAGGGGGAATAATCAATGGTATTAACTTGCATCTGCAGGGGTGCCGACTCAGAGCCCCGCGGAGCGGGAACATGCTTAACAATCAACTCTGATATTGGCTTCATATCCATATTGTCGGAGGTTAAATCGTGGCGGGCATAGCCCTCCTTGGCCGAGGCGTAAACCACCGGGAAATCAAGCAGATCATCCGGGGCATTCAATTTAACAAAAAGATCAAAGACCTGATCCACCACCCATTCACAGCGGGCGGCAGGCTTATCTATCTTATTGATGACTACAACAATAGGCATATCGACAGCCAGGGCCTTTTTCAAGACAAAATAGGTCTGCGGCATGGGCCCTTCCTGGGCATCGACCAGCAGCAATGCCCCGTCCGCCATACGCATTACCCGCTCCACCTGACCGCCGAAATCGGCATGGCCGGGGGTATCAATAATATTAATAAAATGATCCTCAAAGATATAAGAGCCGTTCTTGGAGGTAATGGTAATCCCCCGCTCCTTCTCGAGATCCATGGAATCCATGAGACGCTCGACAACCTCCTGATTTTCTCTGAACATACCGCTCTGTTGAAAAAGCTGATCAACCAAGGTAGTCTTGCCATGATCGACATGAGCGATAATTGCCACATTCCTTATCTTCTGCTGTTCCATTTGTTTACCTTTAAAAAAAAAGAGCCACCCCCCAAATGAGGATGGCAGAAAAACTCAGTGGCGTCCGGTATAAAACCCGTTGCATGTCTTAATGCAAATAATCCGGGCGTAAATAATTCTGGCGTATTGCAATACGCCCCTACCGAGAAAAATTATATAAAATATATCAAATACATGTTATTAGCAAGCAGTTATTTCGTAAACCGGTAAACAGAGCAATATGAAAAACCCCTCAGAAAACAGCGGTCGCCTTGCCCGCTCCGCCGGAGTAATAAGCGCTGCCATCATGTGCAGCCGGGTTCTCGGTCTGGTGCGAGAACAGGTAATGGCCGCCCTCTTCGGCGCCGGCACAAGCTATGATGCCTTTGTGGTCGCCTTCCGCATCCCCAACCTCCTGCGCGACCTTTTTGGCGAAGGGGCCTTGAGCGCCGCCTTTGTCGCCGTTTTCTCGGACTACGACCAGAACAGGGACGCCGCCGCCACCTGGCGGCTGGCCAATAACGTTATCGTCTGCGTGGGGATAATTCTCTCGCTTATCACTATTATCGGCATGTATTTCGCCCGGCCCATAGTCATGCTCATCGCCCCTGATTTTTCCAGGGTTGCCGGTAAAATCGCTCTCACCCAGTATCTGACGGTCATCATGTTCCCCTTTCTTATCTTTGTCTCCCTGTCGGCTGTGATAATGGGTATTTTAAACAGTAAAAATCGCTTTTTCATCCCCTCCGTAGCCTCCAGCTTCTTCAACTTAGGTTCCATCATTGGCGGGGTTTCCCTCGCCCTCATCATGCCGCGCTTCGGACAACCGGCCATTGTCGGCATGGCGGTGGGTACCCTCATCGGCGGCTTTCTGCAATTAGCCGGACAACTGCCCACCCTGCGGGGTACCGGCTTTAAATTTAAACCGATCATGGACTGGCGCGATCCGGGGCTCATCCGGGTCTTTAAACTGATGATCCCAGCTGTGGTGGGCCTGGGCGCTACCCAAATCAACATCTTTGTTAATACCAATTTTGCCGCCTCCTGTGCCGTGGGCAGTGTCTCATGGCTTAACTACGCCTTTCGCCTGGTTCAATTCCCCATTGGTGTCTTCGGAGTGGCGGTATCCATTGCCACCATGCCCATTGTCTCCCGCTGCGCGGCTGTCAAAGATTTAAAGGGTTTAAAGGAGACCTATGTCTCAGCCCTGACCATGGGCTTCAGCCTCACCATTCCCGCCACCATCGGCCTCTACTATCTTGCTGTGCCCATCATCCGGATTATTTTTCAACATGGCCGTTTCAGCGCCTATGACACCATCATGACCGCCGAGGCCCTGACCTTCTACGTCCTGGGGCTCTTTGCCTATGCCTCCGTCAAAATTACAGTCCCGGTATTCTACGCCTTAAATGACACCAAATTCCCAGTCATGGGCAGTTTCCTCGCCGTGGCCACTAATATCGTCATGATAATCCTGACCATCGGCCCTCTTCAGCACCGGGCTATTGCCCTCTCTACCTCCTGCGCCATGTTCGGTGATTTTTTATTTTTAAGTATTGTTCTCTACCACAAGCTGAATGGTTACCCCTTAAGATACCTGTTTAACAGCCTTGGCAAAATTATCTTTGCGGCCCTCTGCATGTGGGCCTGGCTCTTCCTGCTCCGCAACTGGCTGGCCGGCTGGCTGAGCGGCGGCCTGACAACGGGCATGAGCGCGGTTATCCTGATGATTGGCAGCAGCGCTCTTCTCTACGGCGGCATACTTTACCTGAGCGGTTTGCAGGAATTACGGGTTTTGGTTGACAAAGTCAGATCCCGTCTGGGATGACAAATCACATGGAGCGGGTAAACGTTCCATGACCACCTTGTTACACACACTCAGGCTGTCTGACGGCTTGGGCCAGGGCCATATTGACCTGAGCCATCAAGGCCGGTACTGCGGTATCCACCCGCATAATCCTCGGCCCCGGACTAAATACCCCAAAACCGGCCGCCTGGAATTTCTCAATCTCAAAATCCACCCAGCCGCCCTCCGGGCCGATGGCGAGAAAGGCCCGGCTTCCGCCTCCCGCGGGGATAACAGCCCCACCGTCGGGATGGGCCACGATTCTTCCCCCGCCCCGACGAGCCAGAACAGGCGGCAGGATATCTTCAATAAAGGGTCGAAAACGCTGGTGAATAGACAACCCAGGAATTCTGGTATCCACCGCCTGCTCAAGCCCTTTGAACAAAAATTCGCGCCAGCCGCCCTCCGCAACCAGGGCCGAGGAGAAAAAGCTCTTTTCCACTCGATTAGCATTTATGAGATAGATATGATTAACCCCCAAGGTCACGGCCTGCACTAAAATCCGTTTCAGCATTACCGGCCGGGGCAGAGCGAGAATCAGATCCAGGGCCGGGGGCGGCGGCGGCGCTGTGTCTAACCTCAAACGCAGATGAACTCTGCCCAGAGCCATGGACATAATCCGCCCCGTCCCCATGGGCCCGTTCAGCACCCCGACCCGGAGATTATCCCCCGGCTGACAGCGCAGCACCTTATGAATATGCCGGGCCCGCTGGTCAGTCAAAACAAGCTCGTTACCGCTTATCTCTTGCGGCTGGACAATAATCAAATTCATGATATTATAGACAGTTTACGTCAATCTTATAAACTACAGGTATGCGGCCTCTCCACCAATGCGTTTTTTTATCCTGTTATATAACATAATTACCACCTTGCTGCTCATCCCCCTGAGTCCCGTCCTGCTCATCTGGGCCTTAAACCCCAAATATCGGGGGCGAATATGGCAGCGGCTGGGATACACTCTGCCCCAGCTTAACAAGGGCCGAGAGCCGCGCATATGGATACACGCCCTCTCCGTGGGCGAGATCGCCTCCAGCCTGCCGCTACTCACGGCTATCCGCCGGCAAATGCCAAATGCCTGCCTGATACTCTCCACCACGACGAGAGGCGGCACGGCCTATGCCGCGGCCCGCGCATCCTCCATAGTGGATCATATCATCTCCTTCCCCTTTGACCTCTTATGGCCGGTAAAAAAATATATTAACCGCCTAACCCCGGATATATTTATTCTCATTGAGACAGATTTCTGGCCCAATTTTACCTGGCAACTTAAATATCGTAACATCCCGATGATCCTTGCCAACGGCCGCCTCACCGCTCGCTCTTTGCAAGGATACAAACGGGCCGCCTTTTTCTTCCGCCCCCTCTTTAATTCCTTCACCACCCTTGGGGTACAGATGGCGTCTGATGCCGCTAATATGCGGCGGTTAGGCGTTGAATCAAAGAAAATTATCACCGCCGGTAATCTCAAATACGACCTGCCATCTCCCTCAGCCGCCCAGGCCCGGAAACAACCAATATTCAACAGACCGGCCGCCGGTGGCCCCCTGCTGGTGGCCGGCAGTACCCATGCGGGGGAGGAGGAGATAATCCTGCGAGCCTACGAGAGACTCCGTAAAGATATCCCTGATCTTGAGCTGATTATCGCCCCCCGCGACATTGAGCGCCGGGAGGCCATAGAGCGCTTAATCAAAGGCATGAATTTAACCAACGGCAGACGCAGCAAAGGTAGCAGCAAAGGCCTTATTATTCTCGACACCCTGGGCGAATTATCCACGGTTTACGCCATGGCCGACATAGCCATAGTAGGCGGCAGCCTCGTTGCCCAGGGTGGTCATAACCCGCTGGAACCCGCCCTGCACGGTACCCCCATCCTCTTTGGCCCTCACATGGAGGACTTCGCGGAGATCAGCCACGATCTTTCAAATTGCGGCGGAGCCAGGCAGATAGAAGCCGCTGAACTTTTACCCGCCCTGCGTGACCTGCTCAATAACCCGGAGAAGAGGCGTAAAATGGGGGTGCGGGCGGCCAATCTCATCCGCCACAATCAGGGAGCCGCTCGTCGTTATGTTAAGATTATCAAAGAGTCACTTGTCCATGACTAATAACAAGAATCTTATCAAGATACTATTCTTCTTTGGCCGCCCCCTGTCCCCTCTTTACTCTCTGCTGATGAGCTTCCGGGCCTGGCTTTACGCCAGGGGCTTAAAGGGGCAGGAACGGTTGCCGCGGCCGGTAATCAGCGTGGGTAATCTGAGCCTGGGCGGCACCGGCAAGACCCCCATGGTAATCTACCTTGGCCGCCTGCTTAAAAAAGCGGGCCTGCGGCCAGCCGTGCTCAGCCGGGGATATGGCGGTAGCAGTAAGGCGGCAATTAATATAGTCTCCAGAGAAGGGGGTGAAATACTTTTAAGCCCTCAAGAGGCAGGCGATGAACCGGTACTGTTAGCGAGGGAACTGAAAATCCCGGTAATCACCGGCCGCCAGAGACTAATCACCGGCCGCTATATTGTTGAGCAGGGACTCGCTGATGTCTTGATTATGGATGACGGCTTTCAGCACCTCGCCTTGGCCCGGGATCTGAATCTGGCTCTCTTTGATGCCGCCGCCCTGCCGGAACGTTTCTGGGTATTCCCCGGCGGCCCCTGGCGGGAGCCTGGAACGGCCTTAAAAAGGGCGGACTGCTTCGTGATTAATGGGGCTGAAAATATTAATAAGGAACGGATCAAGTCATTCTGCTTGAAGCTTACTGAAACTTATCCGGGCCGCCCCATCTTCAGGGGTTATTATACCGCCGACAGCCTTATTGACCCCCAGGGCATACAACACCCCATAAGCGCCCTGCCGCCCGGCCCGCTGCTGGCCTTCTGTGGTATTGCCCGGCCAGAGTCATTTTTCCAGACCTTAAATTCCATAGCAGAATCAAGGGTTATCGAAACGGCAAGCTTTCAGGATCATCACGCCTTTCAAGAAAAAGATATGATTTCCTTAAGCCGCCAGGCCAGGGAAACAGGATGCACGGCCCTCATCACTACTGAAAAAGATATGGTAAAGCTCAACGCCTTGCCTCTTACTCTGCCGCTCTGGATACTACGGGTCAAGCTCACCATGCCCCGGGATTTTGAACGCTTTGTCCTCGCCGCCCTCTAAACTGTGTTCCAATAGCCGCAGAGTGGCTGTGCCTTTTTTACCACAACCGCCGCATTGCCGCCCCATGATCAATAACTACCGTCTGCCAAAATAAGTTTATCAGTATGTATTATCGTTACTTTAATCTATCACTACATATTGCCAATATTTATGGCACGCCTCTTGCTTGAACTACCAAGCAGCTTAAATATTTCTATGATCGATATAAAATAAGGCAACTAATGGAATCATCACAACATACGTTAAAAGAAAGCATCAGCCTCTCTGGTATCGGCCTGCACTCTGGCTACAAGGTGAAACTGAACATAAAACCGGCCCGGGCCAACAACGGTATCCGGTTTAAATTAATCGGCCATCGGCAGTCAATGCCCGCTCTTGTTGACCGGGTCATTGATACCAGCCTGGCAACCACCATTGCTGACAAGGATATGGTATTCTCCACCACCGAGCATATCCTCGGGGCCTTGAGCGGCTTGGGGATCGACAACGCCACCATTGAACTTGACGCCCCTGAAGTTCCCATTATGGATGGCAGCGATGAGGAATTTGTCAGGCGTCTGCAATCGGCTAATCGTAAGACCCAGCAATCCAAACGTCTTTTTTTAAAAATTATCAAGGAAATAACCTACAAGGAAGGTGATAAAAAAATCAAGATTCGGCCTCATAACGGCCTGCGCCTCAGCTGCAGCATCGATTTCGCCCATGGCTCAATCCAGAATCAGAGCTACAGTATTGACATATCACCCAAGTCTTTCAGCGCCGAAATCGCCTCAGCAAGAACCTTTGGTTTTTTTGACCAGGTAAAGCAGCTCCAAGCCAATGGCTACGCCCTGGGAGGCTCATTAGACAACGCAGTGGTTGTGGACGAAAACGGGGTTATGAATAAAGAAGGACTACGCTTTAAGGATGAATTTGTCCGTCACAAGATCCTTGATCTCTTAGGCGATTTATCCTTATTAGGCTACCCCCTTCTCGGGCATGTAATTGCCGAAAGATCAGGGCACAGCCAGCATTTTGGCTTAATGAAGGAGCTGGCGGCCCATCCGGAATGCTGGCAGATTGTAGAGTTGAACAAGACAAACAAGAACGGCAGCATGTTGAGAAAAAGAATAGCCTCAAGCCCCAGGAAGACCGGGGTTCGCCGGCGGCTTTTCTGGAGCCTGCCGGTTTCATCCGCCACCCCCAGCCCGGCTGCCGTCTGAGCATAGTCTGGTTCCCACGCTCCTGCGTGGGAACCCATACTTTATGTTACTCTGCCTCCCTCGTCTGCATTCCCACGCAGGAGCGTGGGAACGAGGGACGAACGAGGGACGAGGGAGCTTGCAAATGAGACCGGGGGTTCACCGGCGGCCTTTCTGGAGCCTGTCGGTTTCATCCGCCACCCTCAACCCGGCTAAACTCGTTCCCACGCTCCTGCGTGGGAACCCATACTTTGTTATTCTGCCCCCCATCTGCGTTCCCACGCAGGAGCGTGGGAACGAGGGGTTAAAACGAAGAAGATAGGACTACATTTTCAAGCGGCCAGAATTCTGCCCTTTCAGATACCGGTGGCACTTACAATCAATCTTCCGGTCTATCCGTCCACGAATTTCATCTTCAGGGTCATTATCTGCGGTAGGCATTTAATAAAACAATCCAGCAAATGCGGATCAAAATGGCTACCGCGTCCCTTCTGCATGATGGCCAGTGACTCATCAACCGTCATAGCCGCCTTGTACACCCGGTCGGAGGTCAAGGCATCAAAGACATCACAAACCGCCGCGACACGTCCAGAGACGGGAATTTCACTCCCGACCAGCCCGCGCGGGTAACCGCTGCCGTCAAATTTCTCATGGTGGGTATAGGCGATAACCGCCCCCAGATTCAGCAGGTCAGACTTGGAGTCTGACAGAATCCGATAGCCAATCTCAGAATGTTTCTTGATAATTTCAAATTCTTCGACGGTCAGTTTACCGGGTTTTAACAAGATGGTATCTGGAATACCTATCTTGCCGACATCGTGCAAAGGGCCAGCCAGGCGCAGGTTCTCACTTAAATCATCCGACATCCCGGCCTCCCGGGCCAGGGTGCCGCAAAAATATCCCATGCGGATGGTATGCTGGGCGGTTTCATTGTCCCTGAACTCCGCCGCCTTGGCCAGCCGGTAAATAGTTTCCTCCCTGGAAGCCCGCACCTCCAGTTCCGCCAGTTTCAGCTTCTCCGTCCGCTCATTAATCAGCTCCTCCAGTTCCTCACTATAACGGTAATTATCAATCTCTAACTGTAGACGATGGAGGGCGTTGGCGACATTAATCAACAACTCGTTACGATCAAAAGGCTTAATTATGTAGCCGTAGGCCCCCATTTCCAGGGTCTTTATGGCTACACTACGATCATCAATCGCCGTCACCATCAGGACGGCAATACGTTTATCATAATTATTTTGAAGATAATCTAAAAGATCAATACCGCTTTTATGGGGCATATTGATATCGGATATCACCAGGGAATATTGATCATGAGCCAGCTTTTCCAGGGCCTCATCAACCCCGGAGGCAGTGGAGGCCTCATAGCCCTCATGAACCACGAGATGCTTGATCAATTCACAGATAGCAGTCTCATCATCAACAACCAAAATTTTATGCTCAGCACTATTAAATTTCATTATATATATTGTATATTTGTAACTTAGGTGTGACTGTAAATTGCCCTAAACGCCGAGCTGTAACTGCTTAGATGTGCTTCAGATCGGAGTGCAACTAAATAGTTATGTATATTTCTGTATGTGCCTGTTAAAATAACCGACAACGAACTAAGATATTCTATTTAATTTTTTGGGATAAGTCAAAAATCTTACCCAAAAAACTTACGACTCGGTAAACTCACTTTACTGATTTCCTGCCTTTTGCCTGCTGTTCTTCCTTTTCCCCCATCTTGTTCACCCAATTTAAAATTAGACAAAACGCATAAAATACCTTTCCGGGCGCTTGATTATTGACTATAATAAAAAGTCCGCCCCTTATCTGCCGACTTAAGGCTTTTTTCACTCCCCCTTAGGCGCATCCGGGCTTATTACATAAAAACTATACTGACCTGTAAGAAAATAACCATAAAATGCCATTGAACCGTCCCGCATTTGATATGCCTATAACAAGTTCGCCCTCAAATGATTTTACCCGGATATATCAAAAATTACCGCCCTTTTCCCGGCTTGTTTTGCAGTTAGCCTCTGTTATTCACGAGCCTATAAATCTATCCACCCTCTTGAAATGTCTTTATGATTGCGAAATATCCACGGATGTTTCCAGAGCAGATTATGCCCGCCAGATCCACCCATGTCTGGCCCACCTGCGGGAGAAAAACCTGCTTAACGCCCGTTGCCAGTGCCACGACGATATCGTGGAAATTGTTGCCCGTCAGGCGGTAAAAGAGGATCATTTCAACACCTTGGCGCAGGCGGTACGTGCCGTTCTGCCCTCCATACCAATATCATACAAGGCCGACAAATCAGCCAGCCGCCGTGATATCCGTGATTTACGAATTGCCCTCTATTCCCATGACACAACAGCTTTTCATCAACACCTCATCAACTATTATCAACGCTCACCTGCCGCCTCTAGTCCACATCCCATTGTCAATATCTGCGGCCGGGCCTTCTCCGCCTCCTGGATGGCAACCATGCCGGATCATATCCAGTTTCTGGCCTTACATGAAATTTTAAAGGATCACCAGGGCCGCCTGCTACCCATTACCGTGCATCTTAATTATCTTGAGTACGGCACCACAGACGGGGAATCCCCCCCCATGCTTCGCCATCCATCATTCATGTATCTTTTGGTCTCTTCCCTGCTGCTGCGTGGAGAATTTGAGCGGGCGGAAAAAATTCTTGCCGCCCACGGCGGGCAGCTCACAGGTTTAGGACTTGATGGCTGGCGGGCCGTGCTTAAGGGCGATATGGAAGAGGCCCTGACCATTTTCATGGCTGATCTCCAAACCCTGCGCCAGATAAATAACGACGAAGAGGCCTATTTTACCGGCTTCGAGGGCGTATTATTTTTTCTGGCCCTCTTACAGTCGAAATCGCCCGAGGCCGCCAGCCTGCGCCATAAAATTTATACCGACCGCAAACCGCTGAAAGGCAGTCGTCTCTACCGCCAGACCTACCAGATTCTCTTTGATGTCTTCATCT
>JAJSAA010000171.1 GCA_024274995.1 Deltaproteobacteria bacterium | reverse complement strand
TTTTTCATAACTCTTACTCCTTTTCCAATTAAAAAAATGTTTACGTACTCAGTAAAAAAGCTGCGCCACAACAAGGTGTTATCTTTTCTTGTTGCAGTTTGCATTTTACCGGTACGCTCAATGCCTGAATTGTTGAAAAGTCCGCCTCTTCAATATTTTCAGCCATTGTCCCCGTAAAACATTCCATAAAAATATGGAACGAAAAACATTATATCTAATTTTTTAAGATATTTGTCAAGTTTTTTTGAATTTATTTTTGGTTTTCTCGATTTTGTCTGTCGTCAGATGCGCCCTGGGCGTATTGCAATACGCCCCTACGTCCGTGGGTTTTGGGATTTTCTGCTCCGGTGGGTTATGCGTTTATGTCTATTGCTGGTTTTTTTCTTTGACATTGTGATTTATATCTTTATAGAATCAAAATGTCAGTCACTGTTATATTTCCCTGGTAAAATTTGTCATAACACTATGAATAAAACTAAAGAAAAATTACTTATTGTTGATGATGAGAAAATAACCCTGGATCTGTTGATTAATGGGGCCATGGGATTTGATCTGGACATCCATGGGGCAGCCAACGCCGAGGAGGCCTTGGAGTATTTCCAGGCTCATAAACCCCGGCTTATTGTCTTGGACTGGAATCTTCCCGGCCTAAGCGGCCTGGAGCTCTGCCAGCGTCTGAGATCTTCCGCCCTGGGCAAATACCTCTGTATTCTTGTTGTTACCAGTAATGACCGCCCCGAAGATATGGAGCGCTCCCTGGCTGCCGGGGCTGATTTTTATATGTCCAAGCCGATTTCCATCCCGTTTTATAAGGCCTGGTTAGCCGCGGCTGGTAAGCGGGTCAGCAATTTCCGGGGTCTGGAAGAGAATGATAATAAGGTGGCTGATATTAAGGCTGAGTTGGAGGATGTTAATAATCAATTGGAGACCACCATTGCCCAGGCCAATGAACTGGCTATGGAGTCCGAGAAAAACTATCTGGAGATTAATCAGATCTTCAGAACCGTGGCCGGAGGGATTCTGGTAGTTGATAACGACTATAATATTCTCAAACACAATGATAATTTCCTGGGTCTGTTGGAGGATGAAGTCGATTCTGCCGTTAATATGAAGTGCTATGATGTCTTCCACTCTTCCCTCTGTGAAACCGAGAATTGCCCGCTAAACAGTTTAAGGCGGCCGGGGCAGGATCATTTCAGGGCGCATATTGTCAAAGAGCGTGCCGATGGCGGGGTTGTTCACTATAATATAGTTTCCACCCCTCTGCGCGGCCTGGTGGGCGAGCAGATCGGCATTGTCGAGCATATCACCGACATCAGCCAGCAGGTGGCGGCCGAAGAGGCCTTGAAGGAGAGCGAGAGGCGTTATCGGGAGTTAAGCACGGTGGATGAATTGACCGGCCTCTTTAATAAGCGCTATTTTAATCAGGTTTTGCGGGTGGAGTTGAACCGTACTGTGCGCTATGGCGGGCCGTTATCCATGATTATGATGGATATTTATAATTTTAAGATTCATAATGATACCTATGGCCATGCCGAGGGTGATAAAGTGTTGGCCCGTCTGGGTGAAATTGTCAAGCAGTCTGTGCGTGATAATGATGTGGCCTGCCGTTATGGGGGTGAAGAGTTCGTGGTTATTCTGCCTGCTACAGTTGGTGAGGGCGGCTTGGTGGTGGCTGAACGGATTCGGGAGGGGCTGGCCGCTGAAAGATTTTGTGAGGGCCAGGTTCAGAAGACCTTGAGCCTCGGGGTGGCTGAGTATGTTCTTGGTGATGATCGAGAGATTTTTATCAAGCGGGCCGATGCCAATCTCTATGAGGCCAAGGAGACCGGCAAGAACCGCTGTGTATTGAAATAGGTTCTTTTGCCGGCATTGACAATCCGATGATTATGGAAAGAGAACGACATGTCCGCTTGTTTCGTAACGGACGGAATCAGGCGTTACGAATTCCAAAAGAGTTTGAACTGGAAGCTGAGGCAGCCATTATTCATAAAGACGGCAGTAAATTGATTATTGAACCCGTGCCTAAAAAAAGTCTGCTTGAACTGTTAGCCGCCTGGGAGTCACTAACTGAAGATTCCCCTGTAATAGAAGATACTCCTGTTGAGCCGGAGGAGATTTTCTGATATGGCATTTCGATATCTGTTGGATACGAATATATTATTTGACCTTATAAAACAACCGGCAGGAGCTGCTGCCAGGAAAATCGCATCTCTTGATGATGAAAAGATGTGCTGCACAAGTCTGGTTGTCGCGTGTGAACTGCGATACGGAGCCCATAAAAAAGGTTCTGCCGCACTTTCCCGAAAAGTGAATCAACTTCTTGCTGTCATTGCGGTTCTCCCGCTGAATGACGACATGGTTGGGCATTACGCAGAAATTCGGGTCGAACTGGAAAGGATGGGCCGGCCAATCGGCAGTAATGATCTTCTTATTGCCGCCCATGCCCGGTCCCAGGGATTAACGGTTGTCACCGCGAACATGAAAGAGTTTTTACGAGTACCTGAATTAACAGTGGAAAATTGGCTTGAGTAATTTTCTCCAACCTCTCTGCCCTCTTTATGGGCTGCGCTGCCCTTATGCCTCTATGCTGGCCGGTAACGTCCAGGTCGATATGTAGACCCGTCAAAAAGGTTCCAGCCCCTAAAATAAAAAAAGCACCCGGCGATAATCGCTGAGTGCTTGAAATTACTAATGGCGTCCCCAACGAGATTCGAACTCGTGTTGTCGGCGTGAAAGGCCGGTGTCCTGGACCTGACTAGACGATAGGGACGTGTGAATGGTGGGTCGTGCGCGGCTCGAACGCGCGACTCTCTGCTTAAAAGGCAGATACTCTACCGACTGAGTTAACGACCCCGCCTCATAAGCTGAACATATTTACAATATCTCTTTTTT